>NZ_JBXHBH010000002.1:0-189931 GCF_056896675.1 Pseudomonas sp. GW-45
GGATCTGGTAAAGCGCCAGTTCACTGCTGAACGTCCCAATCAGCTCTGGGTCGCCGATTTCACATTCGTTTCAACCTGGCAGGGATTTGCTTATGTGGCGTTCATCGTCGATGTCTACTCACGGTTTATCGTGGGCTGGCGTGTCAGCCGACACATGCGTACAGAGTTTGTCCTGGATGCTCTGGAACAGGCGCTTCACACTCGTCGGCCTGAGCCCCACCGGCTGGTTCATCACAGCGATAGGGGCTCGCAATATCTGTCGATTCGCTACAGCGAGCGGCTGGGCGAAGCTGGCATCGAACCCTCGGTTGGCAATACCGGTGACAGCTACGACAACGCACTGGCAGAGACCATCAACGGCCTCTACAAGACCGAACTGATCCACAGGCGAGGGCCATGGAAAAGCGTAGACAGTCTGGAGTGGGAGACGCTGAAGTGGGTGACCTGGTTCAACCATCAGCGCCTGCTGGAGCCAATTGGAAATAGGCCACCGGCCGAGTTTGAGGCACTATACGAACAGAGTCAGGCAACCATATCAGTTGCTGCCTGACTCAAACAAAACAGCCTCCGCGAAACCCGGGGCGGTTCAGATGGCTTTTCGCCCGCATTCAGAGCGGCGACGAATTGATCCACCAACTCGGCGTTGAACCAGTGCGGGTTCAGCTCCTCCATCACGCTCCGGCCACCGATTCGCCCGTTAAGCGCCAGTGACACAGCCTCCATCAATGTAGACTTGCCGGCGTCGTTATCACCTATAAGGATGTTCTTCTTCGAGTTGGGGCAAAACGTGAAGTCCTTGTATATCCGATACCCACGAATACGGATCTTTGTGATCATGATCAACAGTCCTTTGATGATTTGAGTGAAGCCTGACCAATTCAGGCTACGGGTTCTTGCCATCCTCAGATGGAGGGGGAGTCAGGTGCTCAAGCAATAGCTTCAGCTTGGCCAATAGCTCGTCGAACGTGACTACCTCCACGTCTGAATCGCCCCCAGTATTCTAGACACTCGCCAGACTCTGGTAATGACGCTTTTCGTACTCGACCGGTGACAGGTCACCACTCGTGCCGTGCCGGCGCCTTGGGTTATAAAACATCTCAATGTAATTGAACACGTCTTGTCTAGCAGCCTCGCGTGTCGGATAAATCTGCCGCTTGATTCGCTCCCGTTTGAGCAATTGAAAGAAGCTTTCCGCTACCGCGTTGTCATGGCAGTTTCCCCGGCGGCTCATGCTGCCCACCAGGTGATTCGCTTTCAGGAAGCTCTGCCAGTCCCCGCTACTAAACTGACTGCCTTGGTCCGAATGAACCATCACACATCCTTGCGGCTTGCGACGCCATACTGCGGCTAACAGCGCGTCTAGCGCCAAGTCAGATGTCATGCGCGGCTTCATCGACCAGCCGACAACCTGACGCGAGAACAGGTCGATAACCACGGACAGATACAACCAACCCTCGTAGGTACGGATGTAAGTTATATCGGTCACCCATGCAACATTGGGCGCTGCTACATCGAATTGGCGATCCAAGTGATTGGGTGAAACCACAGCCGGCTTGCCACTATAACGACCAGGGCGGCGGCGATAACCCGTCTGTGAGCGCAACCCCTCGCAGCGCATGAGCCGGGCTACCCGGTGCTTGCCACACGCCTCACCCGCTTCACGAAGATCCAGATGAATTTTGCGATAGCCATACACACCGCCGCTTTCCAGCCATGAGTGTTTAATCTGGCCTAACAACCGCTGATCTTCACGAGCCCGATCAGACAGCTTGTTGCGGCACCAGGCGTAGTAACCGCTAGGGTGCACAGTCATCATTTTGCACAGGCGGCGCACGGGGTACAGGTCCACTTGGCTCTGAATAAACGCGTACCTCAATCGGACTCTCTGGCGAAGTACGCGGTGGCCTTTTTTAATATATCTCGCTCTTCGGATACGCGTTTCAGTTCGGACTTCAATCGACGAATCTCGGCCTGAAGCTCATCGTCCTGCTGCCGCTGCTCCGTGGGCTTGGAGTAGCGCTTGATCCACTGATAAAGGCTGTGGCCTGACACGCCCAATCGGGCGGCGACCTCGGCAACAGAGTGGCCTCGGTCAGCCACCTGTTTGACGGCTTCAATTTTGAATTCTTCGGTGTAGCGTGAGTTGCTCATTGGACCTCCTGGGTGCCTTGATTATAAGGCCTGGAGGTGTCTACGAAACTAGGGGCGATTCAGTCCTTGCAAGCGTGCCTGAAAATTTCGAAGCAGCGACGTTGCTCATCGCCGCTCGGAGTAGTGCCGGCAATTACGACGCATTTGATCACATCGGGCCAGGAATCCGAGAAGTGGCGTTGGTGTAGCAACCAGTTGTTGCGCATAGCACTCTGTTGATAGAGGACCTGGGTCATGGCACCACTGAGTTCAGAATGAGGGCCATAGACCTCTTCGTTGCGATATGAGCTAGAGAGCATGAGAGGAGTGGAGGGCTTCTTGATTTCCACAATCGCGAGCGGCTGCCCCAGCTCTCTAAACAAAAAGTCTCCGATCTGTGCACCCGAGCCAGAAGCCTGTGCTGGCTGAGCGTGGAACTGCGTATGCAGCAGTTGAACCGCCCGAGAAAATAGCAGTGACAGAATGAAAATGTTTTCTTCAAAAAACTTCTGCCAATGCCCCTCATTGAGCGACTGCTGAAGCTTGTGCTCGAACCGCTCGATCATGGTCGCCAAGGTGACCCGCTCAATTTCGGCATGCAGAGACAGCAGCTCCTGAGGTGCATCCTGGGCAAGCTTCCTAGCACTCTCCTTCACGGCTTTTACGGACTCCTGCCGCTGGCGCTTCTCGACTGCAGGTGTAGGCTTAGTCGTGGCTATCCGGTACTCAACCAGCTCGCTTGAACTATTGACCTGAACAAATGCAGGGAACTGTTTGGGGGCTAGCTTTGTAAGCAACTCGCTTCTTACGTGCCACTGCTTCCCTAAACGAATTCGCTCCTGGAGCTTTCGCTTGGTTCTTTCGAACAGACGCCGCATATCCACCAAGAAGTGCTCTGGAAACTTCACAGATGAGGCTTCTGTAGTCACCTCATTGCTGAGGGTCACAACCATCGTATCAATGCCAGGTATGCACATGAGGCCGGTGGAGATAGGGTCTAACTCCTTGACCAATCCAAGCCCATACCCCCAGGAGTTCCAGACTGGAGGGTGCATGGCTCGTTCGATGAGCATCAGTGCCTCATCTACGGTACTGGGCAAGCTGCAAGGAGCTTTCAGCTCATAGACGATGGTTTTGATCCGCCCATGCCTCTGTGAGAGGTAGCGCTGGGCATGGGGGTTGGTGAACACAGGAAAGGTGATGAATCGATCCGGGAAGATTCGCGCAAGAAGGTGCCAATCAGAGTCCGGATTTCCGTACCAGACAGTGGGGTCGTCGAGCGTGAAGTACGTCTCCATGAAGAGATCTGAGCAAGCAACATCGTCCTGCACTGCAAGTTGAAGCCGAAAATTAGGGGTCAGAACTTCCTCTGGATCGTACATAACGTCTACCGCTCCTTGGGATACTGCGAGTCAAGGATAGGAAGGTGGAGTTCGGCGGGACGCGAAACACCTCCCAGCATCCAAGCATGGCATATCAGATGGACAAGTACCTGACCAGTGAATAAGCCCTGCTTCCCTAGAGAGTTCAAAGCCTCATCGTGAGACCAGCAGGTAATCCCCCCTGAAATCAGAGCTCGTCAGAAGTAGAATTTTCTCCTAATCGGATCAAGGAAATTTTGCGTGAAGACATCGCGTTTTTCGGACAGTCAAATCATCGCCATCCTCAAGCAGGCTGAAGTCGGCAGCCCCGTGCCTGAACTGTGCCGCGAGCATGGCATCAGTTCGGCGACCTTCTACAAATGGCGCGCCAAGTTCGGTGGCATGGACGCCTCGTTAATGGCTCGACTGCGCGAGCTGGAGGAGGAGAATCGTCGTCTGAAGAAGATGTATGCCGAGGAGCGCCTGAAGGCCGAGATCATACAGGAAGCGATGGCAAAAAAGTGGTGAAGCCATCTCGGCGACGAGAGATGGCGCAACACGCGGTTGCCTCAGGCAAGGTCAGCATCAAACTGGCGTGTGTGTCGTTTGGCATCAGCACGACCTGCTATCGCTACCAGCCACGGTTGTCGGAAGAAAATGCCGAGATCGCTGATCACCTGATCCGACTCACACATAACCAACGCAACTGGGGTTTCGGCCTGTGCTTCCTGTATCTGCGCAACGTGAAAGGTTATCGCTGGAATCACAAACGGGTGTACCGAATCTATCGGGAGCTGGAGTTGAACCTGCGGATCAAGCCGCGCAAGCGCATCGTGCGAGAGAAGCCCATGCCATTGGCCGTGCCGGAGGCAATCAACCACTGCTGGTCGATGGACTTCATGCACGATCAGTTGGCCGACGGTCGCAGCTTCCGCCTGTTCAACCTGATCGACGACTTCAACCGCGAGGCCCTGACCATGGATATCGACCTGTCATTGCCGGCAGAGCGGGTGGTGCGCGCACTGGATCAAGTGATCGAGTGGCGTGGCAAGCCCCAAGTTATCCGCAGCGACAATGGCCCGGAATACATCAGCAGCAAGCTCGTGCTATGGGCGGAAAAGCACGGCATTCGACTGGAGCGTATCCAGCCCGGTAATCCACAGCAGAATGCCTACGTCGAGCGCTACAACCGCACGGTGCGTTATGACTGGCTGGGGCATTACTTGTTCGAGTCCATTGCCGAGGTGCAGGAGCATGCAACGCGCTGGGTATGGATATACAATCACGAACGGCCAAACATGGCCCTGGGTGGCATCACCCCCAAACAGAAGTTGGCCCTTGCGGCCTGACCTCTACTTCTGGCGAGTACTAAAAATGGGGGGATTACCAGCACAGTCGGAGTATATCAGTCCGCTTCTGGCCGATTCTGTTGAAAAAGTCGGCCTCCAATAGCGACCGATCTTGATTGCTCAAAACGCAACCAATTTCGGCGCTGCTACGCAAAATTCAGGACTACTACGACGTAAAAGTTGGGCAGATTTCAACGTAGAGCGCGCTGTTTCTTGACCGAAATTTTCCACGAGACTTTTTCAACAGAATCGGCCGATGGCTGCCGTTTGCCAATGGCCGTAACCGGTTGATTCTGTTGAAAAAGTCGGATTTTCAGTTCGGGGACAATGAGGCACCGCAACCACCGGAGGACCTAATCACCACACTCAGTGGTTTCTCGGCCCTTCGTTGACTCTTGCTGCTCTGTTATTGGGTTAGTTTGAGGGTTTTTGCTTAGTGCAGGCGCACCTATCCCGTGACGGGTGGCGCTTGAGATGTAAATTTAGCCAGCCGTCGCAGGTTCTGCACCGCGGCGGCCAGGGTAAATTCATCGGTCGCGCCACTCATGCCACGTAGTCGCAAGCGATCCAATTTCAGGATGCGCTTGAGGTGGGCAAATAGCATTTCGACCTTTTTACGTTCGTGGCGAGAGCGCTGATACGCAGGCGTTGCTGCAATGTGCCGAGCTACATCACGAGCGGCTTCATGGACGCTGCGAGCGATCTTGCGGAACGACGTGTTCGGGCAGCACTTGGCTTTCATCGGACAGGAAACACAATCGGTCTGCCGGGACCGGAAGATTATGGTGTTGGCTTTGGTGACGTGCGAACGCTCGTTTTTGAAGGCTCGCCATTCGCTACGTAGAGCATTGCCAGCTGGACAGCGGTACTCCTCAGCCTCTTCATTCCAGTGGAAATCGTTGCTCGAAAAACTGTCGTTCTTGCGCTTGGTTTTGTCCCATACCGGCACATGCGGCTCGATGTCCTTTTCCTCTACCATCCAAGCCAGCATCGGCGCGGTTCCGTAAGCGGTGTCGCCAATGAGGCGTTCCGGCTTGATGTCGAACTGAGCCTCGACACGGTCGATCATGGTCTTGGTACTCTCGACCTCGGCCGTGCGATGGGCCGGTGTGGGTGCCACATCCACGATGACACCATGCTCGGTATCGATCAGGTAATTAGTGGAGTAAGCGTAGAACGCCGGGCCACCTGGAGCTGCGGTCCAGCGGGCTTGCGGATCAGTCAGCGATAGGCGCTTCGGTAGCGTTTCGGCCAAAGCCTCTTCGTCGAGTGCCTCAAGATACTCACGCACGGCGCGGGTGCTCAGGGCCGGATCACTCCAGTTGACCTGTTCGTCGCTCGGTACACCGCGCTGCCGGCTAGCATCCGCTTTGATGATGCTGGCGTCCACGGCAAAGCCTTCACCTTTGACCAAGCCTGCATCCATGCAACGACGCAGCACTTCATTGAACAGCCAACGAAAGAGATCGCTGTCTCGAAAACGGCCGTGTCGATTTTTGGAAAAGGTCGAGTGATTGGGGACTTCATCTTCAAGGCTTAACCGGCAGAACCAGCGATACGCCAGGTTCAAATGGGTCTCTTCGCATAGCCGCCGCTCGGAGCGAATACCGTAGCAGTAACCGACAATCAGCATGCGGATCATAAGCTCAGGATCAATCGAAGGACGCCCTATCGGGCTATAGAAGTCGGCGAGGTAATGGCGCAGGTCGCTTAGATCAAGACATTGATCAATGCTGCGCAGAAGGTGATTGGCTGGAATGTGATCTTCAAGGTTGAACGAGTAAAACAATCGCGCCTGTCCACTCAATAACTGTCCCATCATGCTGTGTGATCCCTCGCCGGCCAATGAAGATATTTTGCCGCAGGCCAGCAAAGGGAGCTACTTTTTCAACAGAATCGGTTAGAAACGGATATCGAGCTTTTATACTATCATCGGAATAATTAGGCAGAAGAGAGCCGGTGAATTCGCCCCAAACCTGGTAGCCCCCATAAGGGCTTGAGATTGGATATGAGTCCGCAATTCGGCGCGTGAAAGTGCGGCTACTCTGGCTTAGTGATTTTCGGTTGCCGGATGGGGTGTGGCGGATAGGCTGGGATTAATTTGTAAAGTTTGAAGGGCGAAAAAATGCGAAAATCAGCTTTTCTTTACAGATTCTGTGTTGTTTAGCTAAAAAATTGGTTGAAATTATTATTTAACAGGCGATTTAATCATGATTTGAGGGGTTTTGAGTACGATTTTCGTTCTTTACAAAACCCCAATGGCTCTCTTAATCAAGTTCGATTACGCAGTATTCAATGTCCTGGTAGGCAATCACGACGCTCATGGAAAGAACTACTCATTGCTCTACAGCGACAAGGGACCAGTCCTAGCGCCTTTATACGATGTGCTTTCGACCACTATTTACCCAGAGCTGACTAATAAGATGGCTATGAAGATAGGGGGTAAGTACAAATTCACAGAAATCATGGATCGTCACTGGGATCGTTTTGCTGATGATTGTGGGCTGTCAAAATCCCACTCCCGCAAGCGGATCAAGGAACTGGCTAATGCTTTGCCTGAGACCGCCCGTAAGCTAGCGGGACAGCATGAAGCGTTTGCCGAAAGCGATGTTGTAGCCAAGATCCTTGATGTTGTTGATCATCGGTCAGCGCTAACCCTAGAGCGCCTGCCCAGTAACGCACAGCGTCTAGCTGCTGGCTTGAATCAAATCAACAGGGACACTAGCGAAACCAAGCCTAAGCCAAAAGGGCCAAACCTCCGCTAGGGGTGAGTGGGGTATTGCCTATGCCGGGTGGTGTCGGTCATTTCTCAGCGCCAGCAAAGACATGGCTGAGCTAACTTTTAAAATGACCACTTGCTGCTGGCGCCATCAAGGAACAACGATGAAGCCCGCGATTAGTGCCATGTGTGTTTTCCTATGTAGATCGAACTTGCTTGGTAACGACGAATTCACGGGCAAGGCCAATGCTCCCCATGAAGACCTGGCCAACTACGAATGCAATCTTTCCGCTCCCATCCCACAGGAAGAAGGCGTATGCCAAAGCCATTACAATGCAACCGATCCAGAAGCAACACATGAGTCTGGCTGATTTCCAAAGTGCCATGTCGTTTTCCTTCTTACTTTACGATTTTGAGGTGGTTGGCCTTTTTGGGCTTCACCTTTACCTTCGTTTTGTCTTGCTCGCGGTGGCCATACCACCAGACACGATTTAAACCGATGAACACAAAGCTCAGTACGGCTACAACCAGCGCCTCTACAACAAAGCTCTTTAGACTGAACAGGGCGAGAATCGCGGTCGGTGCTGCACAGTACGCAAGCACTATCAGCGGGCCGGTTAATAGCGAGCCAACCCACCAACGGCTGTTAAGTGCGTCTGATGCTTTGTCCATAATGGTCGTCGTTATCACGGCGGGTTTTCCTCCTAGGATTTTCGCTTTGGTTTTCGAGTCTGTTTAGGCTTGCCAAAACAGGCCCACAGTATAACGAGCGCTCCCCAGATAACTACGAACCATACCCACCAAGGTGTAGTAGGGTCGGGCAGGTCTGAAAATGTCATATTGTTTTCCTAAATGGTATCTTTTGCCGCTATATTAAGTGCGTTTAACGCACCTGTCAACGCCATTTTACCACCCGACTTCTTGAACACTGGCCCCCAGTCTGCAATCTCGTAAACAGGGCCGTTTTTGTCGATCAGTACGTGGGCTTGCTCGCCAGCCTGCGCTATCAGCGTGGTTAGAGCCTTGGAGCACGATAACCATCTGTCTCAATAATGAAGGGAGATTCTCGATAGACTTCGGTTACGAAGACGTTTCGGACTTGGGGGCAGCTGGCGCGCGACGCAAAGACTGGATAAAGAAGAATATCGGTGAAAATGCAAAGATAAACTACGAGTAATCGACACGATTGCCAGCAGAACTCGCACCATCATTCGATGCGAAACGTCTCAAACGCAGCAATTCATATTGGTTAACTTAGTAAAACTCCACGTTTCCAACAAAGGAAATTGGTGTGTACTCAAATTCAAAAACGCTTTCGCCGTCATCATCAATGATGTGAGCACGGATGTGACTGCAGACATCGACCGCTTTAACTGGGCTAACCGGGCCTTCAGTGCGAACAAGCAAGTTTTCATGTTGGCAAGCAGGGCAGGTGACCTTTGCTGCCAAGTACGGACCTAGCATGTCGATAGCGGTAGAGGGGTAAACCATTTGGATAGTCATAGGCTGGCGCTCGGTGCAGCAATAGCAGGCGATTCGATGTAGTCAACGGATCGCGCGTCCACTCGTACCTTTACGCCATCATTACTCATCTCAGCAAAGACAAGGCCGTTAGACCAGCGCTCAGCCTTGGCCGAGTTGTTCAGCGTGAAGGGGCTGCCGTTTAATCGTTTGGCCTCAATACCGGCGATAGGATAGATCGAACCAAGAGACTCGACATGAGGGAATTTTAATGCGGCCATGCTTGTTACCTCGTTAAGCGACTGAGCAGTATATGGGCTTTACTGCCGCTGGCTGTTGTTTGGGTACGAAATAGCGAAATCAGTTTGAGCCTCGCTTACCTATCTGAGCCGCTTACGCGGCTACTGCACTGTGTTGTAGGCGAATGGCAATCAAGTTCGCATGACCTGCCATCTCTGATTCAGAAGCCACCGCGTAGGTTGAGCAATAATCGGGGTTAAGCATGATGGCGTAGGGCGCCTCGCCACTGCGAACCGTGGCCGCGTCATGGCATAGCAAGTCATGCGGGTAGCCACTAACCAAGTAGTTCTCTTCGAGCCCCGACAGCATTGTGTCGAAGGCGTTGTTGCCGGTGCCGTTTGCAAGCGTGTCACGACTGCGAGCGTAGGTAATGATTGAGCTAAGCGCATTCCAAACATAGAACTCACCGGGCAGGTTGTTTGTGCGCTTTAAGGCGAACCAATTGCAGTCACTAAGGAAGCTGTAGATAGCCTTCTCAGCATCTTCCCGTGAACGTGGCAGGGTCATGCCTTGCTTGCCTTTAGCTTTCGTCTGTTGGGACTTGATCGCTAGTAGGTCAGCTTGGGTAGTGCAGAGCACTGCCAGCGCGTCGAACTTTTCAAAATCGTCAGCGCCAGCATGGTCAGAAGGCAATGCCTGGTTCACTTGGAACATCAAATCTTTACGCAGCTTGCTGGCTAGCGCTGCTCCCGAACACTCGAAACGCGCTTCATCGTTCTTGAACCATAAGCGGAACGTGCGATGACATAACAAAACAGCGGCGTTGCGAAGGAAAGTAATGGTCTGCAGCACTGCTTGTGCATTCTCTTCTTCGGCTGCTTGGCGAGCATTTGCGTGGTAGGTCATGGCGTCAATCTCCGGTGCGTTTCGATGATTCAATCTTAAGCCTTACCAAAGAATTGCACAAGCATTAAAAGAAATATACTTCTATAATAGTAATTTGAATAGAAGTGAACTAAGGTGAATCCAAGTTGAGCAAGAACCTCGTATCTGGGGCTAGGCTCAATACGGATGAAAGCGGCTTCATCGTGCTGCTTAATAATTAAGAATTTGGATCTGAGGTGGTCTCCCATGAGTAGTGAAAAGCGTCCGCAAGTCACAGTCGAGAAAGTAGTCAGCGCCAAAACAGGAGATATCACTCATTGCCTGGTTAAGGTTGGCGCCAGAAGCATCATTGCGCCATTGACCGAGAGCAGTGATGCGCTGTGTGAGCGCGTTGCGGATGAAACCGATGTCAATCTAACGGTTAGTGAGCTGAAGATGGTTACGAGCGCCTCAAGGGTGCAAATGGGCGTCGAGGCTGATCGGTTACAAGCCGTCCTTGAGACCATGCCAGCTCACACAGTGGCCGATGTTGGCGAAGATATGTTGTTTTGGCTGGATACCGAGGGATCGTTGGTATGGGTTGAGGGAATTAGCCTTAACGGCGAGTCACCTTCAGACGTTCTAACTGCTGATATTTCCGAGGTAGGCGATATCGACACCGAAGAACTTAACAACGTGTCTATGATGATCCGTGCCTGGGTCGCAAACCCTGACCCTCTTCAAGCTGACCCTGAATGGATTTTAGCTGTGGAAGATGCTCACAAAGCCCGCGCGAGTAACAGCCAAAGAATGGGAGCCTAGTCTATGAAAGCTGCCGTAAATAAAGTGCGCCTAAGCCCCAATATGCGATACGTGTTGGAGGGTATAGTGGCCGGTAAAGACCTATATCATAGTTGTGATGGCCGGTCAGAGTATGGCGGTCGCGCGCAGACCCTTGATGGCCTTCGTAGGCGCGGATTGCTAGATGCCGATGGTAACGTGACAGAAAGCGCGAAGGCGCTGTTCAAGGTGGTAGATTAGTTAGCTGAGGACAATCAAATCAGATCGTCATTCTGCCTACCGTTACACTGGTAGATAACATTGATAAGGTCTCCTTCCATTCCGTGTAAAAGATCACACCTGGATCTATCAATGTGATTGCGCAAGTCAGACCGGGATTGTCCAGCGACAATATAGTTGGCGGTTATAAGCGCTTGTTCTGAAGCCTTTTCAAAAATGGGCAGCATTAGCCCCTTATCAGTCAAAACTTTAGCAAAGCGCTCGTGGTACGAGAGAACCATCTTCCTGTAGTCCTCATTCTGACTCAGCCTGTCTGAAGGGCTTTTCATCGCTACCGTGTCCTTAGCCCTCACGATTAGTTGAGTCATCATATCGTCATAGCGCTTCATCAGCTGACTGAGCTGCACACGCTGGTTATGGGTAAGCCGCCTCTTTTCCATGCTGTTCCTTTAGCTAAAGCGTGATACTGCGTCCTGTAGGTGGGTCTGAGTTTATCCCTGTGCAGGTAACCCTGTAAATTCGCCAACCAGGTTAGGAGTAACAGTGCTTTATCTAGTTGTAAGGGTGCTGCTTGGTGATGGCTCAAAGCCTGAAGGTATGCTTCAGAATCGCCGGCGTGCCTGTAGGATGTTCCCTATGAACGACCTTTTGTTTACCAACTGAGAGGCAAGCATGAAACTGACTTATGAATACGCAGGTGTAGTAGAGATGCGGGGAGTACCAGAGATGGTGAACGTGCCAGTTGAATTAGATGACGTTGCATCAGAATCAGGTTCCTTTAACTACCTACTGGCAACCTTTGATTCCCATGATGAGTGGCACCTAAATTTTAATGGCGGTGGAAGGATTATAACGATTGGTAAGAGATTTCCGGGTGACGCCGGCAACGAGCGTTGGGCACCTAACCAATCGCCAGAGTCCGCTGAAAAGTTCTTGGGCTTACCAGCAAACACATTGACCAAGGAAACCTACCTGCCCCAGCTTCGTGAGTACCTTGAAGGCAAGCTAGGTGATCAGAAGGTGGCCATCCCGATCCTCTACATTGATGACAAAGTACTGTGAGATTCACTGCGGCCCATTGTGCTGTTTAGCAAGAGCGCGGTGGGCGGGGAGTGGTAATGGTGACAGGCAAGCTGCGGAAGAAGCATTGACTTGAGCTTGCTAAGCCTCGACCACAGCAAGTCTTATATGGCCGTGGATCAGGCCATGATAAAGCGGGAATTTGAGGTTGCACTGGGGTAGTGACATAGGTTGTTACTCCGTCTAATATGGGTGCGTTAAATACACCCAAAAGAGGCTACTAATGGCTGAGCCTGTGAATTACCCAAAGGGCGACCTGCGACGGATGCTTGCCGTGCTGGGAGCGATAGAAGGAGTGCGGGATGCAACCTTGGTGAAGATCGTTGCAAGGACGGGTATCGACAAGAAAACAGTAACCACGCTGATAGCTCAGGCGGGCGAGCAAGCCCGCGTTCTGATCGACAAAAACGGCCCTGTTTACGAGATAGCAGACTGGGGGCCAGTATTCAAAAAGTCGGGTGCTAAAATGGCGTTGACGGGTGCGTTAAACGCACCTACTATAGCGGCAACAGATACCAATTAGGAAAACTCATGAAAGCCAATGAAATTACATCAGTTGGATGCTTGGATAACCATGACGGCTCAATCGCTTTGGCGATCTGCATTAGCGGTCAAGGCCAGCCTGTTTTTGTAACCGTCTCAAAGCATGAGTTTGAAAAGTCAGGCGGTATCAACGGGCTAAACGAAAGAAAGCAGGGTGCTGTTGATTTTTTCAACAAGTATGGTCAAGGGCGACCGGGTGACCTTGTGATGGGCGCAGGCATCAATTCTGATGACCTTGATGCAGAACAAGTAACTTACCAGGGGCCGTCATTCAGTTGACCACGGGAATCAATGACGGACCCTGAGAAATTGACGTAGGCCGCTTTGAGGGCATTGAGGCTTTGTACTAGATCGCTAGGGGTAGCATGTAAGACTTCGACAATCGCTTCGTCCAGCGCCTTCCATTCCGTCTCGCCGTTCAAGCTCTCGATAAAACGGTAGTCGATGATTGCCTGCCAAAGCCTTAGCTTTACCATCTTGCTGACGTTGGTTTTGTTGACCGATGCTGAGGCGTTTAGCTGGTCAGCTAAATCAGTTGAAAGCCTGTAGATCATTTGGCTTTTCTTGCCGGCATTCAATTTCTTGTAGTCAATGCTCGTTGTCAGTCGCGGGTATCTTGCCTGGCTTTTCTTCAGCATGAATACGACTTGTGAATTAACGCTACGCTCTTCTTTTGCTGCAATAGATTCAAGCTCGTCACGGATAGTCTTTGGCAGCATGATGCTTCGCTTGGTCTGTTGAGCGTAGATATCTTCGTAAGCCATCAGATCCTCAGTAGATACACACATTGGGGGAGACCCCTATTTTGAAAGTCGGTGCAGGTTCCAGGTACAAACAGCCCAGATTAAAAGCGACTGGTCTTCACCTATCGCTATAGGTGGATAGGCAGCATTCCCTGATATTAAAGCGGGCGTGCCGTCAGCCATACGACCAACCTGTTTGACAAGAAATTCAGAATCTATAACGGCCACAACGATATCGCCTTCCTTAGCCTCCTTTGCCTTATCAACCACTAAAGCATCACCGTCATAAATGCCATGATCACGCATTGAGTCACCCGCAGCTTCCAGTATGAACAATGACGATCTTGGTCCCAAGCCTACCAGCTGATCCAACGACAGTTCAGGCTGCTGATGATCGTAAGCCGGTGATGGGAAGCCACAGCTCACCTTGCCGCCAATTTTGACTTTGGCATCAGAGTTTTTGCGAAGGGGGGTGGGGTGCGTTGTTTTCATCATAGGCCACTGGTTAAATATACAGGGTATGGTAGGCCTTCAATTCTGCAGTAGCAATCAGATGTTTGGTGACCTAACCCTGTATCTCAATCAGTGCTTTGGATTGGTGGCGCTCAAGAGTCGAGCCCGCTTCAAAGCACAAGAGGGTTTTCCCAGCTTGCTTGGTGGTAGCTGCTTTTAGGGTGGCGCTTCACGTGATTTAAGATATCTTGCATCAGGATATCTCGTCGCTCTGTTGGGTACATGAATTGATTAATCATAACTATAGCCAGCGCGCCTGAATCCAAAAGTGACTTGATTCCTTTGGTCAAACCTGCAGTTTTATACCCATCCCTCGCTACCTCTCTGCCAATATTCTTGGAAATTGCGCGTATTGATAGCTGATCTGGCTCACAAGCTTTTTTATAAAGCAGTTTACGTTCTTCAGCCGTATGGGTGGCCAGCACTACAGCTGCGAGAATGTAATCTCTGAAATGAATGAATTCAGAATGGAAGCTAAAAGCCGTTTTGTCGATTTCTATAAGGCCTGCGAGCATGGCACTCTTGCCCGCTTTGACTGTATCGGTGGCGAGTGAACCCGTTTTAACCTCTCCTGAGTAACCGTAATAGAAGGCAAAAGGCAACCTCTTCCAGTTAGGCAGGTGTTCAATCAGTGTGTACGAGTGGCATGCGGCGCAAATTACTGTCAGCTCACCTTTACAGGCATGGTTCAGCTTACCCAAGAGGTCTATAAGCTCAGGCCATGAAATGAAGCTTTCAATGCCTGTCTGACTGCCAAAGCACAACCCGCTTTCGCTGCCGTGAGCATCAATAAACAAGAGTGGGATTTTGTTAGCTGTTGCGGCTTGAATGGTTAAGGTCTGCATGTAATCTATGAGCTGATCTTTGTTGTTCAGCTGCGCGTATTCAATCTGGCCAAGCTTGTCGCAGTATTCGATTGGAGATTCAGCCATCAATGCATCGCAAAGATCTTCGGTTCGCTTGCGCCCGGTCTTTTGATCGTTGCCGCCCAGGCACTCTAAAGTCACTATGCAGTTAGCATTTGAAACAGTAGATGAGCGAAAGTGCTCTATGATATTGGCCGGCATGTGATCCCCCCGCTTAGCACTTTTGATAGCTACGAACGGCTACGAGACCTAAGGTCAGTACGCCCGCTGAGCATATTGGCATATCGCCTTCTGAGAAATGCCTCAGCCTTCGCCATTACTAGAGGGTTGGGCATCTCAGTACCTAAGGCCAATGTCTGCCATTTAGCGGCCCTGTGCAAGGCGTCACTAAGGCCAAATTTGCTGACAGACCATGCTCGTTGCTGATACGGCTCTGACATGCCGGTTGGTACAAATGCCGATATGGATAGGTACTCGCGAATTTCACCATCCTTAAGCTTTCTTCTTGTGACGCTTGGGTAAACACGCATCAGGCCGGGTACGACATTATCTTCAATTCCCCTATGTGTCCTTATAGCTCTAGTGCGAATGGCGCCTGAAGGATTAGCAGCCACCTTGGCAATGTAGGCCTTGAACTCTGGCAGCTTCAGAAGCTTTGCGCGCTGGGCTTTGGCGTGGATAAGTGCGGTCTGCAGGCCTGATTCCGTGTGGTAGCGCCATGTGGGCTGTTTAGTTTTGACCGTACCGTCAGATGCGATGTATTTCAGACACAACAGTACATAGTCTTTGCGAATGACAAGCCCATAATCGTCATCAGTAAAGTGTCGAACAGGCATAGCGTTTGCGCCTTTCTTCAATCGTGGATTGCTCACTTAAGCGGCATTGACCCCATCGAACGATCTGTCTTCCGACACGACTACTACCGTCCGTACAGGTTGATCTATAGTGCAAACAGTTGCAATAACAATTGAACTATAGTTCAACCAATCCAAGCAGATTTTACTGATCACCCCTGCATAAATTATACGGTGAGTGAAGGCTGTCTAGCGGTGTAATGAATTAGAGGGATGTGTATGTCTCAAGGCAAGGCGCGAATTGTAGATGTAAAGCCTGCAGGGCCAGACCATCAGGTTATTTCGTTCGTTTCTGAGGCTGGGTCGCAGAGACGGTATTGTAAGAAGCCGTGCGCGGATTGTCCGTGGCGCCTGGACGCGGTTGGCGAGTTTCCAGCTGAAGCGTTTAAGCATAGCGCCCACACTGCCTATGATATGAGCGAAAATACCTTTGCTTGCCACTCTGCAGGCAAGGATAAGTCGGCCACCTGTGCCGGATATCTACTGCATGGCTCATATCACAGCCTCGCCATCAGGTTTGATTTGATGCTTGGTAAAATAGACCTTAGCGAAGTCAGTGACGGGGGGCACGAACTCTTCACCAGCTACCGTGCAATGGCAGAAGCCAACGGGGTTAGCGCGGACGATCCGGTATTGCGTGCATGTCGCAGCGCTGATGATTAATTAGATCGGATATCAGAATGCATTTCGGTATGTGTACTGTATGTATTATTAAAGTACAATGCATACAGTACACTTCATATCTTACCCATTATTAGGCACCTACATGGCATCTGCAATTAGCAACGAAAAGCGCAACCAGATCATCACCGCTGCTGAAGGGTTGTTTCAAAGCACCGGCTTTGCGCCCTCTAACGAGATGGTTCGCGAGAAGCTGGGTGGTGGCTCGATGTCTTACATTCAGCCTGTCATGCGCGAATGGCGTGAATCGCTTGAAAGTAAGAAGGTGCAGGCCTTGAGCCTGCCAGAATCAGTCAGTCAGGCGATGGGGATGTCTATTGTCGGTATGTGGGAGGTAGCTATTGCCGAAGCATCCAAAGAGCTTAATCAGTACAAGGTGATTTCAGCGCAGAAGGTCGCCAGTCTTACTGAAGAGCGTGATTCGGCGCTGTCTGAAATTGAAAGCATGGAAGCTGACAAAGAACTCAGTGATGTAGAACGCTTAGGTGCTATCAAGCAGCTAGAGTCAGCAAAAGCTCAGTTGGCGACATTGGACAAGCAGCTAGATAAGGCGGCTCATGAGGCAGATAAATGCAGCTTGCTACTCAGCGCCAGCAAAGAAAAGATCAGTGCATTGGAGTTGGAGCTGAAAGAGCAAAAGTCTCTGTACGCTTCGTTGCAGAAGGAATTGATCAAGATTGCCAGCAATGCTGGCGCTAAGAAATAACCTTGATGTCGAATGCAGACCGGTTGACCCCTGTAGAGTTTAAAGCCGAGTACAAGCGCCGTGGCTGGACGGGTAGGGCGCTCTCCCGGCGTTGGGGTAAGTCTGAAGCCTGGATCAGTAAGATAGGCTCAGATCCAGAACGAGACATGCATTGGGATGATGCTGTGCGCGGACTGCCTAACCTCAAGCGGTAGGCATTGCTACGTCTCATAATTTAAGCCCAATCATCGTGTATTTGCTGTGTCCCCCACTCTCATCTTGATCTATATGGATGAGTCCGTGGTTGATCAGAATATCTAAGCCTGCGCGCACGTGCCTTGTCTGTATGCCTGTGTGCTCCCTGATTTTCTTATGACCAATGGATGTATCTCTTGCAGAGTTTGGTCGAAGGGAAGCTATCAAGATGTAAATCTTCAATGCAGCAAGGGTCACAGCGCCCCGATTAATAATCTCTGGTAAATGCAACCTAAGGGCATCGTTCGGCACTTTGCCCCATTTGTCGTCGGTGCCTGAAATGATCAGCTCGTAATGGTTGATGTGCCCATCTCGCACTACGTTCAGCATTCCACGGTTCTCTAGCCCCTTAATGCCGCGTATTACCATAGGGCGTGACAAACCCGTCAGCAATTCCAAATCAGAAATACTTGTCTTCACCTTCTTCGTTTTAAAGTCAGCTAGCACTGTTAGGCCAATATAGGTCTTCAGCTCCGCAATAGACGCTCCCGATTTACCTCCGCCTAAGAAATCAGCTAGGCCGGGTTCCCGTACCCACCATGTAGGCAGTGCGCTCCAACCGGCCATTATTGTCGCCCTCTATTCTTATGCCCTTTGGAAATACTGATTACACAGACAGACCAGGCAAGCGTAATCACTATGCTGACAGTTGCTACAAGTGCAGCAGGGCTTAGTGTGTCCAGCTGCATTACTAGGTTAGATATAGACTCCATAGCCAGTACCTCTCTGAGTGGGCTTATGTTGAATTTACAGAAAGGACGAACTTCTATCTAGAAAGGGCTATACAGAAAATGAATAGAAATTATCATCTAACCTATTGATATAAATTAAGTAAATCCCATTAATATATCGTTAATGAGCGAACCATAATAGTAAATGTAAAGGCAAAAACATGTTGAAATCGGTAAATGGGGCACCGAAAAATCAACAAATAGTAAATGGCTCGACACAGAGAAAGCCAGTTGTAAAGTCTGCCCTTATAAAGAGTCTGTTCGCTTGTGGTGTGGGCGTAGCTTGAACCACAGTTCAATTAATGTTGTTATTGTTTGAACTATAGTTCAATATCAGCTTATTGGATCACATGGCGAGATACGAACAATGGCTACAATCTGTGAGGCGGTCACTGACCTTGAGTTACTTACCCAAGGTTACAGCTCCGTAAAGCACGTTTTGGAACTCACGCTTTATGGAGTGACCGTATGACAAGCCATCCGCCCCGTCAGTCATATCCTTCGACAAAGATAAAGCTAGGTGCAGTCCTGTTTTCAGTACTCGCCTTTACTGATGATGATGGAAAGGTAGTCACGCGAATCGAAGAGTGGATAGTGCGTAGCATCAGAGCCCGTCGAAACTCGCTTACAAAAAATGGGATGCCAGTTTT
This sequence comes from Pseudomonas sp. GW-45, assembly GCF_056896675.1. Classification (NCBI taxonomy): domain Bacteria; kingdom Pseudomonadati; phylum Pseudomonadota; class Gammaproteobacteria; order Pseudomonadales; family Pseudomonadaceae; genus Pseudomonas; species Pseudomonas sp. GW-45. Next base: position 18,746 of record NZ_JBXHBH010000002.1, read on the forward strand.
CTATGCTGTGAAGGATGCGCCAAAGCAAGTCAACCTGGCTCAAAAGAACCAATTCACTTGGGTCAAGAAAACTCCAAAGGCAGGTGATTACGGCTGGCACAAATCCATTTGGGCTGGATACCTTAAAGCGTTCAGGGTGGGCGATGACTTACCCTTCGGCATTTATACGACCAAGCGTGCAGCGTTGAAATACGCCATTGCTGATCAAAAATGTCTAATCGACTACTACCAAGATGATATAAGCCTGTCTCAAGCTTCTGGGGATGCGCAGGAAGCTGAAGAGTGGCAAAGAGAGCTATGTGCCGCGCGAAATGTACTGAAGGCCTTAGAGCGCCGATACGGGGCTTTGAAGTAGCATGCTAAATAACGCAGAAACAACGACAAGCACCAGTCTCGTCTTTCGTGAGCTGGCGCTGGAAACACTTGCCCCTTTATTCAACGGGGTAGAGTGGGGAAAGACCAAGCTGCTAGCGCGTAACAAAAAGGGAGTTATGCTCGCTTGGGTCTCCGGTGGAACTGTATGGAGCGGCTTAAGTGGATCAAGCCATGCCCCTTCTCAGTTGATTCTTGTGGGCCCTGGGTACTCAAGAACAGGAAAGGTGATAGCAACAGGTGGGCGTTTATCAAAAGCGCGGTTAGAAGCCCTGACAGAAGAAATTGATAATGCCTTCACAGTCGGGCTGACAGAACGCTTGAGGCTGGGTGTGACCGTAGCGCTAATGGAGCCTCAGAAAAGCTAACGGCTTTTACCTTGTGCATCCTGTGAGCTAGTGCTGAGAGTGGCGACAATCAAAGGGTAGATTTCTAGGGGATGCGAATTGCGACCTCTGTTTACTATTTCGCCTTTATGGCCCGCGTTCGTGTCTCACAAGTGCTCGCAACACCATTTCTGCAGCGATACTCAGCAAGCTTGAGTGGACACTCATTGCTGCTGCTGCTGCTGCTGAAGATGATAAAGCAGGTTCAATCTACCGGCCTTTTGCCTGAATCGTTTTAACAGACCGTTTGTGTTTTCAGGCTTTAGCCACCCTGCGCCAACACGATCCTGAATACCCGGCGCGAGTTCCTGAAAGCTTGTTATCTCGCTGTCGCTCGGAGGATGCCCAAAGTACATGGTGGCGAGCTGCTCTAGAGAGCTTGAATACCCGCTGAGGGAGTAAATGTCATCAGTTGATACGGCGTCAATTTCGAGCACCACCTCTTTTTCCAGATTTTTATGTTGGCCAGCGCCTAGATCGTAACCAACAATCTGATCTTTGTGATGCTCCAAGGAATGTAGGAAAAGCGCGTCCTGGTACAGAGCAGAGAGGTTGAGAATCACTGTCCCCTTATTTGGATTGACGGCCAAAATAACGCCTTGGAGCCCAAAGAGTTTAGGTTGAACACCGCCATTGAAATCTCTTGCTACTGCTGGGCAGTGCGTCCATGACGATACCTTTTCTGTCAGCAAGTCTTGTCCTACAAGTGAAAACAAGGGTTTTTTTCTCAACGATATTTGTCGGTAACAGGGTTGGGTACATGTCCGATAGCGCAGCGGCAAAGTCGCTGAAACTTCTTTTAGCGCGCGGGCAGTCTCAGGCGAAGATTCAGCCTGCCAGTCGCTAAGTGCCTGGTGAAACGGGAGTGAGAATATGTTTGTCATACGTTTATTTATAGAAAAACGAATTCTAATGAATTGATGTCTCAAAAAAGGCGTGTTCAGGCGTGCTGCAGGCTGCTGTTTTGGGGCGCCAGCTATGATTACCAGCGGATCTGTATGCAAGTAGATCTAGCCCAAGTGAGCCGCTCAGTTGTTGTCAGCTGGTCGGGCAGGGACGATTAACGCACTGGTCATGTCAGGCGCTGTTTTGAGCAGGGAAGGGAGGAAGGCTTCGAGGTGCGGCTTATCCCTGGCGCCAGCATTGTCTCAGCTGTCTGCGTCTTAGAGCGCTCGTTGTTCTCGAAGTAGGTGTGGATTATTGCTCGGTGATGACTTCAGCGCTAACGACTATCAGCTGATGCTCCGTTTCAAAAAGACCTACGATGATTTCACCCTTTTCAGCTTCGCGGTGATTCGCTGCCGCCTTGTAGCTTGGGAATCGCATTGCGCGTGAGGGGCCTATGCAAAAACCTCGCATGTCTAGATCCGCGCGTTGGCGTACTACCCCAAGAAACTCGTCCTTAGCTGGTATGTGTACGCAGTAGCCTCGGAACGGCGTCGTGCTCGACACTCCCTGTTCACTCATGTCATCTCGCATTTCACTTAACGAGAACCCGGTGAGCCCAAAGGGCTTATTACTATCGTCAGAGATAGGTCGAACCTTTTTACCCATCAGCAACTCCTTTCGGATACGTCAATATGGCCCTCAGCGTGAGGGTCTGCTTTGTCAGGGTTATTTCACGCATCAAAGCCAAAGAACCACTAACAGCACCAATACTGCCAAAACTACAAAAGTTAAGCCAAGGTTCGCTTCGCTGATATCGGTCCCAAGGAATTTATTCAGGGTATAGACACACCGATTATTCCACTTGCCCAGCATAGGGTGCAGGTGGTCGCTGGTGACCTCACGCTTCAAATTCAACTCTGTCCACAGTGACAGACCTAGCACACTGATAGACAGCGCGAGCGCCGTCCCAAAAAAGTAAGCATCGCCAGATTTGTACGCCAAGGCAAAAGCAATCGTTATGAAAAGGTCAATGACAAAGCCCAAAACCTCTATCTCAAATTGTAAGAAGCGGGTCCAGACGGCACCGAGTTTTTTTTGAACCCACTTGGTGTTGATTTGAGTTTGCACAATCAACAAGAGAGCCCAAATCCCTACCAGACATAGGCTAGCTGAATAGATGTCTTGGCTAATGAATGCGTCCATCGCGCTGGTTAGATTTTGGGGGAGCCAATCAATAGCCCAGCCAATCAATTGGACGCCGAAGATTATTGCTGCCAAGTGGATGATGCGAGTGCAAATAGCGGTTTTCATTTGTCTGCTTATTAGTCAGTGGTAATAGCCTGTTTGTTCGGTATAGTAATACGCTATATTGATCAGTCATAGGCCGAGGTGCGCCGTGGATACCGGTAAAGCGTTGAGCATTACATCAGAAGATAGGGTGCTTGCAGTAGTACAGAGCCAGACAGCCTTTTATCGGACGTTCCAGCTCGACGGGCCATACGCCGATCCATTTACCCAAAAAGCACTACCTGAGCAATTGCCCAGCTTTATCACCGCGCTGCGAACTGGCGATTTTCTCATGGTGGCTATTCAAAACATCCCACGTACCCAGAAGGTTGAACAATGCATTCGAGGGCTGGCGACAGCAATGCTCGGTGCTGCTGGCCGGGGTGTGATGTATGAACGCCCTGACCACCTAGTTTCTGAAATGGCTGGGGTAAAGGCTGTTACAGATCTTACCCAATACGACCTGAACGAACCCGCCTTAATCAGTGAAAACCTAACCGTTGATGTGCTTGGCCGCTCATCGAGAAATGCTGCTGTTTGGGCTCCATTGGCGCACGTGACAAAAGTGCTAGTTGATGCTGGTTTGGAGTCGAATCTTGTCTACCTGGTTGAGCATCTGTCTGGCGCCACCGATGACAATGACGTTGCCTGTGTGATCGGTAACATCGAACGCAGTGTCGTCGATGAATATGCCCAGAATGGCAGTGAGCTTTTAGGTGACGTGGCTTATGAGCTAAGTAGGTCTGACAGCGCTGTTATGCAGTCTCCTATTGAGATTTCCAAGGCAGAGTACCTAGAGAGCGAGCAAAGGCGGTTTAGCTCAGCACACACGCAAAGCAGGGGCATGCACCAATGACTTTCAACACAGCTACCAAGGAAGAATTTAAAATTGTGCCGATTAGCTACGGCACGATTTATCGCTACGACGAAAACTGGCGTGTACGAGTTGTTGTAGGCCGTTACCCCTGCGATGGAGAGAGAGAATTCTTTGCTGCGATAGAAGTGCTGTGCTGCAGGGGTATTGCTCAGGGTGATCTAGTGTGGGGCGTTGCTCAATACGATTCAGAATCGGCTCGAATGGCTGGTGAGCGGCGACTATGTTTCTTCCTTGATGTGGCAGAGTTACCCAACCCCAATAAGCAAATACATACGCCTCTCACGATGTGTGAAGACGGGGGCGGAGGCTAATTATGATTGAGCAAACGCGCCTGTTACGTTTTGAGCATGACGACATGGAGATTTCAAATCCCTTTATGAGCGCCTGCGGTAGGTTTACGGTCAACCCAGCTACGGAATATGGTTTTCTGGCAGTACTCACAGGTGGCGGGTGCATGGCTCTGGAAAAGGAATTGGAAGGGGGCAGAATCCTGCGGCTCACTGATGAGAGCGGAACTAACTTGCCGGATATGGACGATACAGAAGAGCTGGGTAATTCGTTGATCGGGCTTTATGACGCCCAAAATGAAGAGATAGCATGCTGTTTTGTACATGAGGTCTGGACCGACCACCAGATAGAAATTGAATCTGAAACCAAGCCCTCAAAAGCTCCCGGCTATTAACGCGCCTGACAGGCTAAAAGCCTGTCGCGTTGTCAGCTTTCCTCCATGCTAGTGGTGAGTCGCAGTTAGTTGATTCACCCAAATTGCGGACTTCAATCAAAGATTGGTCATGTGTTCCCTTGCTTGAGGTGTTCCAATCCATTCCAGTGCTGAGTTGATGTCGTTAAAGGCACGTTGATCTTGGCTCTTTTTGTTCAGGGTGAACGTTCGCTCGGGGTCAGCGGCCTTCAGCGTCCAAGACCTGCGAGTCTGGTAAATAAGCGTTACTGATTCCACCGTGCCCCCCTTGCTTGCAAGAATCATTGAACGGCTCCAAGGATATTTTGGGGATAGTTCGGGTGACGGCTGCACCTGCAATTTGCCATATACAAATCTGCCGCCATTTCATCACTCATGTCATCGGGTGCCCTGGCTAGTGTCCCGTGGGACAGAATGCATAAGCATCCGGCTTCAAAGTAGCCTCTCAGGAACTGCAGGTTGCTGCCCATATCATCCCATCCTCGGCATGTAATCAGGTTTCGTGTGATTGCTCTGTAGCAGCTCTGCAGCTGACCTTATTGCTTGTTCCACAGTTGAGCTTGAACCGGCCCACTGACAAGCGAGCATCAGGTTGCGGGGTAACCCAAAGTCTTCGACAAACATTGCCTCAGGACACAAGCCGTTATCGTCTGTCTCGATTTGCTGGCGCATAGAGACCTGCTGGGGGAAGTAGGCCCATACCGGCTTACCGAGGGCCACAGCAACACCCACCTCAAATACCGTTCCTGAATCGGGCTCAGCACCTCTAAAGTTAGATAAGTTAGCAATGACCACATCAGCACCCTGCAACATGGTCATATTTTGCTGGCATATCCATTGAGCCATTGACGCTTTATCCAGATCGTCTGGTATGGAGTTGTCGAGGGGGTAGAGACCTGTTAGACCAACCTCTTCGCAGAGTTTTTTTAAGTACTGCCCGTGATCAATCGAGTCAGTGCGGAATACGTCGGGTCCAGCTAAATACGCTTTCATGCACGTGCATCCTGTGTGTCTATGATGACTGCGGTGTGTGGTTTTTTTGAGTGGTGTGCTTGCTGGTTATTGGCGCCACTAAACAGCTGAAGTAATTGAGCGCCGCTTACGATGGTGATCCGTTTATGGGCCTGAGCCAGTTGGCGACTTAGAGATCCTGTGCGTCCGGTATGAACAAAGACCCCGTAGCATCCAGAGCGATTCACCAGCTCAATAAAGTCCCTCATGTGCTGAGCATTGATGTGTTTTGAATAGCGCTTGGCCTGTACCAGGTTCAAATTGCCCTCCCGCGACCAGATGCGGCCATCTATTCCGCCATCACCTGTGTAGCGTTCATTACGCTGCACCTTCAATCCCCGGCGCTCGAAAGCTTCTAAAACAAGTTCTTCAAACACAAATGGGTCTATCCGCCTGAGGTAGGCCAGTTTCGCCCCATCATGATCAATGCCAGCAAGACGCTTTAAAACTCGCTTAGCAGCCTTTGCACGCCTTCTCTGGCCGGGTTTGCGCCAGCCAAGTGAGCGTTTGATGTACCTGATTAATGATCGGCCAAATATGCGATAGCCGAGACCCAGAGCAACAGCAAACCAGAAGTTTGATGCGGTTATACCTGTGGAAATTCCGTGTGTTATTTGCTCTAAATCCAGCATTAATTACCAGCTCTCTACATTGACCCTGCATAACGTATAATGATATTAAACAACATTGACCACAAAAACCAATTGGACACAATATGAGCGAGCAAGAGCCAAATCCGCCTGAATGGCTGTCGAATGTGCTTAGCCAGCTGCAGCCCCCCAAACACCCGTCTTTAGTGGACCCAAATGACTTGAATAAGGTGCTGGATCGCAACCAGATGAATGGCTGCTGCTTCGACCATGAGGATGGGTTGGTAAGCATGGCGGTATACGTTCCATGCGCTGATCCTGATACCAAAGAGGCTGTTGGTTTAGCGGTGATATTTTTGGGCGACGATATGCGGATGTATTCGCGCGCGGAAAGCATTCAAGGCGTACACCTCGAAGAAGCTCAGCGGTCTCTTGTTGATGATTACCTGACGGCATTTCACCGGCCAACGCCTAAATCCCAACCGGGCGCCGGGAGGTAAAATGCTTCCTGAGCACGTCTTTACGACGATCATTACTGAGTACAACAATCGGAATCCAATGCTGAAGATGTTTTTTCAGAACAACGGATTCAAACCTAGCGAATATCATTGCCATGTCGCTGAGGCTGTATTCCTTGATGACAATGGCGGGCTCATCGTTGACGGCCAGCCTTTTTCAGATGATGACAAGGCCGCTAATTGGGGCTTGATCTTAGATAGCGTTAAGCGTGTTCACTTGGCAATTGATCCCAATGGCTATTTAGCCTTGCGCGATGGTGAGGAAGTACCAGCTCTGGTTCTGAGCGATGAGAATTACAATCCTTCACCTGGTAGCTTCCTTGCCCACCTAAAAGCGTGTCTCCCTTTATCGAGGGAGGATGCTGTCTCTGTTTGCTTTGTTGAGGGTGAGGCAGGGCAGATTGTTGCCAAAATGAGCAGCAACGTTATGGAGTCGCTACAGGCTGATGAGGGGCAAAGCGATATTTACTTCATCATTGATCGTCACAATGGCGTGCATCCTATAAAGCTCGCTGGTGATCATGTGGCGCTTGTTGACCCTGAGCGATTTGCTTTCTTTCAGTCGATCCGTGGTGACATTCTGGCTGATGAGTACAAGCGAATAATCAGTAACCTCATAAATGCTCATTACGGGATTACGATAGAAGATACCCTGATGGCAAATGAGAGCAGCGTGCTAGATGCAATTGATACACAGTTACTTCCATGCGAAGTAGTGATGCGTGAAGCTAATAAGTTTGACTGGGATCGGGTAGATGGGGTGGCCTGGTCGGTAGGTATTTCAGAGCAAAATCGCGCAAGAAACCAATCGCATTATTTCACAAGCACGCCAGAAGCCTATGAATTGGCTTATGAAAATCCTCGAATCAATCAAGGTGACACATTGTGCATCGAGTCTGAATCAGTTGTAGCATTGGTTTGGAAGTATCCAATCGCGGTAACTGAAAACTCTGGTTCGCTATACTGTGTTAATGAGGACTATGTAACTATTATTGGGGATGCCGGTTGGACTAACGCTCAGATAGAATATGCTGTAAGTGAGGCCCAAAATTTAGGATGTGAGCTAGCCCCTTGGGTTGTAAGTTTTCTGCAAGAATTCGGTAACGGATATACGGATATTATCTCGTCACCAAGCTCGGGAATTCGGCTTGGATTGTAACCAGACAAAGGAAGGTGGATCGCCATGACAACTATTCAGAATCCATTTCAGTTAGATGTTCAAATATCCATTGATGAGCTGCTGGCGCTAATTGATGCCAAGATCGAAGGGTACGAACGAATGGATGATGAATCAGACATAGGCTATGACGTCATCGGTAAAACCAATGCATTCGTTAATTTCTTGCGGAGCCAGCTTGCGAGCCCTGAAGACAGGGCATTGTTTGATCGCGCTACCACGTCACGTGACATGTGTGAAGAAGGGTTAATTCAAGCCAGCGTCCCTACCTTTAAATGTGTCGCTATGTGATTCAGGGCTTGTTAGAACAGTCTGAATTGTATGCCGGTATGTAATCCAACGGTAAATCGACACCTTGCGTTAAAAGGAGTCTTGAGTGGGCATGGCGGCACGCTTCACGATGATTCATGCCGAAAGCGTGAAATGCAGCTAATCCAAAACTTAGCGGCCTGACTGCGGTAAGCCCTACCTCCCTTGAAATCATCCCCACAGCCTCATCTAAGGCGGTGCGACAATCCTTTGAGGGCAGTTCCCCTACAACACGCGCTTGACGCATGTAGGGGTATCCCTGAGAGTCCAGCGCTTCATATTCAGGTCGGGTGTTCAGCATCTATTGATTCCTTCGCCGGTTAGTAGGTGGGTTAGATTTCTTGATCCTTCACATCATCTTTCCCATTACTTTCTTGTGCGGCTTCGTCGGCCTCTTCTAGCGCTGCAGCGGCTAAGGCTTGAGCTTCCTGCTCATCAAGCTTCTTTTGCATCGCGGTCATACGCTCCATCAACTCATCCAAAGTCTTGCGGGTATCTTCGGTTAGCGCGTCGTAGTTATTGTCTTCTCGGACAGTTCGTACAGCATCAAATAAGGTATCGGATTCCTTTTTAACCTCTTTCTTAAACCGCTCACCGGGCAGGAATCGCTTCGACACTTTGGTTTTTCCTGCTGCAACTGAGTTTGCCTTTGCCTGATTCAGCACTGTTTCAACCTGGTTGCCATATTTGCCGATGGCCTCAGCTGCCTCGGTTACCGAAATCTCTTCGGCCAGAACCATTTTTGCAATTGATTCAGGGGCGCCAGCAACAGCCAATAGGTTTTTAACATGGCTGACCGACATGCCGGCTTTGGTGGCAATAAGTGCCTCGGTCTGGCCAAACATGCAATGTAGGCGCTTGATATGCATGGCTAGCTCGTAGGGGCGGAAATCAACAGCCTTGTTAGCCTCCACAAGGGCATAGTTCAGGTCCAGCTCAGTAGTGCCGCGTGGCTTAGGAACAAAAGGCACCATGAAGTCTTCAGGACCGCCCAGGTTGTCCATCCAGTACAAAACTGCATCTAAGCGGCGATGGCCTTCGGTCAAGTAAATGACATCCTCGCCATCGACCTTGGCAACGAAACCAGCAAGAGGTTTATCTGTGTAGTAACCGTTCAGCTTCATTGACTTCGCTAGATCAACGATACCGGGCCTGTCTTCGGTTCCCTCGTAGTACTGACGATCCTTAATGCGCGGGTTGAAGTCTTCAAGGAGGTGGATTTTGCGCGGGTCGATCTTAAAGAAATCGGCGGTTTTGCCAGCAGCTCGCATTGCGGTTTTTATCTGACCGCCAACAAGATTGAATTTAGCTTTAGAGGCCTTTTCCAGACCAAAGTTATCAAAATGATTTTCCATGCTGCTTCTCCCGTGGCCATCATGGCCTTACAAAACATTAAACATCTTTTAGAAATGCACGCTTGGGCGAGCTAATCTAAAAGAACCTTTAGATGGAATTTAATATAGTGTCTGTTGGGTGTCAATGGTGAATATAAAGAAATCTTTAGATATACTGCGCATCATGAGTAGAAAATAAAGGAAGCTTTACTGGTGAATATTGAAGCTATGGCAGACAAAGAAATAGCTGCAGCCGTTGGCGATGCCATTAAGGCTCACCGCGCAAGCAAAGGGCTCACACAAGAAGAGGTCGCTATTGAGGTGGGGGTTAGCATTCCTACGCTGATCGCCGCTGAGGGAGGCAAGGTAAAGCTTGAGGTCTTAATCGGGATACTCAGGGCGCTAGGTAATCTTTCGTTGGCAGCAGCATTGATGGAGCCCCCTTTGCCCAGTCCCGCAATCGCTGTGCAAAGCACAAAGCCAAAAGCTCAGCCTAAGGCGCGGGCCAGATCACGAAAAGATGATTGATTTAGAGAGCTTCAAACAAGCTGACTTGATTTGCCCTGTCACTGTCAGTGCCTGGGGGAGTGTCATAGGCTACCTAGCTTGGAGTAAGCGCCGACAATGTGCATTGTTTGAGTACGCACAGTCTCACGGAGAGATGAGATACCAGCTATCACCCTTCGCAATGCCTAGAGTTCCCAAACACATCTACAGACCGGCATTACCTTGTCATCTTGTACCGCCATTATTTACTGACAGTCTGCCGGGGCCGTTTGCCCGGTATCTGGTCGATTCTGAATTATTACGCCGTAGCCCGCCTCAGGATACGATCACCCCGCTTGACCGCCTAGCTTGGATAGGAAGTCGAACAACTGGCGTATTCGAGTTCTCGTCTTCGGCCTTCCCGCAATCAGCAGCGCAGCCTGCTCTTTTAGACCTACCTGACTTGATTGGGGGGTATAAAGCCGTTGCCTCAGGCGACAGTCCTGCAAACGACCATCTACGCGACCTGGTTCTGTTTGCTGGATGCGGCGTAACAAGTGACTTACCAGCATTCATGGTCAGCACTGATGAAAGCTCTTCAAAGGTGTTCATTGACCAAGATGGGGCCATTGAAAACCAAACTCATTGGTTACTGTCACCCTCTTTGAGCGCCAGCTCATCAGAGACGAAAAGTCTTCAAGTTGCCTATAGCAAGCTGGCTGAAGCAGCCGGTATTAGAATTGCGAAACAAAGGCTGATACAGGCCGATGGCTTATCCCATTGTTTTACGCAGCGGATTGATCGAGATGACGCCGGTAATAGGGTACACCTGCAGTCTCTGAGCGCCATTGGGCGTTCGCGCGTGTCTTCAAGCAAACCTGACACTCTGAAAGAGCATTTCGGGCTCCTGCGCTCTCTGAGAGCCGTTCGCGCTGATCAGCTGCAATTGTTCAGGCAGATCCTTTTCTCTTGGGCCATACAAGCAACACCTGATAGCTCACAATCAATAATGGTTACCTTGGCTAAGAATGGACAGTGGGCACTAGCGCCAGCAAATGACTTTGAAGCCTTTGCTGAGTACGTTGCCCGCAATGCAGAAGCTTACGCATGGCAAAGACAAGGCCTCCCTGACCTTAGCTACCATCAACTAATCAAGCTTGGTCGCGAACAGATACCTCGTTTTAAGCCTGAAGGTGTATTCGACGAACTCAAATCAGCCATGAGTCAATGGCACCACATTGCAGAAGCCTGCTGTGTACCGGAGCGTTTAGCTGATGCGGCCCGCAAACGATTCAAAGCGACGTAACTAAGAAAACGAAAGGGTATAGCGCCTGTATTCCATGTGGTTTAGTATCATTATACGAAAGTGATATAAAGCACATGGAGCGACTATGAAGATTTCTGATGACCACTACCGCTTGCTTGCTGACAAGCTGAACGAAACGATTACAAAAAATCCTGCAGCTGCGACCGAATATCAAGCGGCTGGGCTCTCACCTAAGCGGCTTCGGTGGGACTTTTTGTGGTCATCCAAAATCAAGATTGGTGATTCGATTGGTATGGGGCCAGATCCCCATTACAAAGGCACAACTTTCATCCCTATTTATGACTATGCAAACGACGATCACATAGATACCGCACTCCGCAAAATCTGCTCTGAGGCTGGGTGCGATTATGGGGCAGCAAAAGACGCTTCAATGGTCCCAAAGCTTGCTGTGGTAGAGGGCAAACAATTCTTGCCAACAGGTTCGAGCTTGGCAGAGCTAGTCTACAAATCAGGTGTAACCGATGAGCCTGAAGCGCGGCGAGTGTGTGTTGTCACTGCAAACAACAAGATTTATTGCGATCAAGACATGGTTGCATTGCTACAAGCTAATGAGCGAAGCGGCTACATCGAGGATGTCCTGGGTAACCAGCATGAGATTAGCTACAACGGCGCGAATCTTGAAATTGACGACTACCACGACTTCGCAGCTAAGCATTCAACCTATGTTGCCAAGGTCTATAGCGTCACAGTAAGAGATACTGATGATGAGCATGGTGAAGCGTTGGGCGAGCCTGATTTTGAAACCGATACCTATGATTTTGACTCAATCAGAAGCTATGCTTTGAATGTAGGGATCTCTGAATACAATTCTTCGACCCTCTATTCGACCGACCCATCTGGAACACGTGACCATTACGAAAAGGGCATAGATGTTTACCACTACATGGATATCGAGTCGGTAAATGGCCTGCCTGCAACGCATGAGCAGATTACTGCTCTTGGAACGGCACTGAAAGTATCGCCATCCTACGACATGCGCTTGCAAGGTGGCGAGTCGCAAAACAAATTAAGGCTGGGTTAGTCGTGGAAGCAAAAATTACCTGCTTTCATGGTAGCAAAGAGATAATTGTTGGTCCTCTTAGGGTCAGCAATCGGGGCACCTTTGGAAGCGGATACTACGGTGGGGATCTAGCCTGTGCGGTAGAGTTCTGCGGGGGCGATGATGCTGATTTAATTTGCCTTGAAATGGATATCAAAAATCCATTTCGCTACAGTGCCAATTTTGATCACGAGCTTGATTTTGATTCACCTGCAGTCGATATGATTAATGCGATCTTTGGGCCTGAAGAGCAATCCGATGTTCTTGCGACGGCGATGCAATCAGACGGATATTTTGGAAATGAGGTTCAAGAAAGGTTGTTGGAGCTGGGCTACGATGGGATCTTCGTTGATTATGGCGAGGGTGCTTTTGAGTCAATAGTTTTTTACCCAGATCAAATCCATCACGTTTCAACACATACCCTCGAAGAAGCCAAGCTTATGTTGAGGCCCCACGCGACTAAAGGGCCTGCGCTTTAGGGCAATTAAGTAGCAGCGCTTTACCTGGTCGTCACGCCGGCGCTTACTCTCTGCGCACGTATCATTGCACGCAATTGGGCCTCAATCCGACCTCGGCTCTTCAGGTGTGTGAGCGACGTTAGGATGGGGGTCTTGCTCAATATTGTAAAAGGCTCTAACAGGATCATGCCTTTTTCTTCAGCGCCTTTATCCAAGAAATATATTGGCGATTGGAAGCGCCTGAGGGACTCTGGTTTAAATCCTTGCAGTGGGGCGAGTGCGTAGGGCACATCAATGATATCAAGTGTGATACATGCCTCTAGAGTCGATCCACGCGCTATTCCAAAAAGCTCGCATGTGCGGTCGTAGGCATTTCGAGCTTTATCAATGCAATCCAGAAATTTCAGATGATCAGAAAAACAATCTATCTCCCTGATTTCTTGGCCGCCGTGGTACAGGGCCACAGTGGCGCTGGCCTCGCGCAACCAACAAACGTCTTGAGTGAATTCAAATATCCCGGCTTGACCCGTAAGCTCATTGTCATCACAAAGCGTCAACTGTTCGCACTTGATCAAGGGTTTAGCATTAACAATCATTGTGAGGCCTGCCAATCTGCCTGGAAGCACATAGCCGGTTCACTTGAAACCTAAGGGCTTAGTGGAATCCGTTTCTGTGACCAACACGTGTGCGCAGCATTCGATTTGCAACGGGGAAATACCAGTAAATTCTGATTTTATCGCATGGTAAATCTGTCCACTTGAAAGGTCGCCGGAAACTAATAACGACCGCATGCGCGAAACAACCTCCGACTCATCAAAAACACCGGTATCGCCCATATTACGCTCCCGCATATCCTGGGTAAGTAGTACAGAGTTCGTCACCATATTAGCGTGCCTGCCGCTGAGCTTCCCTGTACTCACGATCTTTGTAAGGGTTACGGCCCCACTTAGACACATACTCACTATGACCATTCTTTATCAGCCACTCGCCCAGATCAGTGGGTTGTCCCTGATAAAGAAATTCAACGTTGCAAATGCTGCGCCCATAACGGCCCCAGTCGTAGCATTTGACGCTAACAGGTTGGTTGGAAAGCATGTTTGAGACTACTGATGAGCTTTGCTTGCCGCGAACGCTGTTCCGCTCTGGGTTTACATGAACGGATTCGGCAGTATCAATACTTGCAAGGCGTACCCGTATTGACTGGCTGCGCTGACGAACATAACGCTCTCTACGGCTATCACCGCGTGCATCATCTTTAAATTGTTCGTAGATCGAGGGGTTATCAATGCGGATGTCGTAAGTATCGCCATCAATAACGCGGATAACCGTACCCTCAGCTATCACAGGCTCTCTTTCAGAAAGGGAATAGGCGGGGAATGCTGCGAATAGCGTGACTGAAGCGAAGAGGCTTACAAGCGATTTGTTCATAAATATTCAGCTCCTTTAATATTGTACAATATTACAAAATAAGAGAACCGGATAATAGTTATATATCACCTTTTTTAGACGTTGTGATTCTAAAGCTGAAGCCTCAACCAGCCGATACCGCCCAAAGACTTAAATCGTTCCCAATGGTCGTCAGATAGGCGAAAGGATATTTGAGTGGTTAAAGCTCCTTTCCTGCGGCTAGGGGCAACCTTAACAGAAGGTGGATGGTTCTCTAATGCTTCGCGCAACCAGACAACACCGCCTTTAGCCTTGATTGCATCATGCTCTGACTTGGTAAGCTTCAGAACCCGAACGGGGTCATAAGACGATTTCAAAATCCCCTGCTTTCCGCGCTTAGTAGGCACTTTACGAATTCCACCAACACTCAGAGCCGCACCCTGGGTACGCCACTTGCGAACGCCTTTGACAAAAACGGTGTCAGGCTTCGTTCTAGCAATCTCAATGACATCAGAGGCATCGAATGGCAGAGCCGAAGGCATGTCAGCGGCTGAGCTTCCCCCATATTTCTTGATAAGGTAGGGGCTCACTTGTAGCAAGCGCTCTGCCATTGCAGTGTTTTTTGTAGCTACAAGCTTAAGAGGCTGGCCAGGATAATGAACCCAGAAAATGAGTTGAATCGGAGACACGTATTCCCCTGATTAAAAGTAAATTATGGATCAAATAATTAGGGGATAAAACTAACGGTCTAATTTTAATCCAGTGGAATGCAAACTTTTGAATTGACCATCTTTACCAAAAGCCATGTTTTACCACCAAGCTGTTGAAACTTATCCCAGTCCGCACTTGATATTCGCAAGCTCATAGGTTTGTAAGTGCCTGCCTGTTGTCGTGATGGCGCAATCGCTTCTTCGGTCACATTTGCTTTCGCTATCTCATCCCTTAGCCAACGAGCGCCGCCAAGTGATTCAAACTTATTTCGTTCATCAACATTCAAGCTAAGGGTCCGCACACCCATCGCTTTAGGCGAAGCCAACGATTGTTGGCAAACACTAATGCCATTGCAATCAGAGCCATTATGCAAGTTTATCGTGGTTTTCCGACAAATTCTTCGCCAAATACCATCAAACCTAAAAACGTGGCCTGGTCTGCGCATAGCGTAAACCAGCACCTCGGACAATGGATGAGGAAGCTCCCCATCCTGAAAGCCCGACCATTTGCCGCCGTTTCTACGGATGCTGTGTTGATGTACTTTAAACAGAGAAGCAGCATGATGCTCGCTTGCGGCTGCGACAGCCAAAAGCGGTCTAGAATGAGGTTTAACCCAGTATAGAGATAACTTTAATAGCAAGTTAATCCTCCACAGATAGGCGCAGTGCCTTGGCGTATGTGTGTGGTTCGACAGCAATTAGGGAAGGTCTGAAAAAGACTTCCTGAAAAGGTAAAATGCGTCAGCGCCATTTTCGAGACCACCGCATGAAACAGATGAGCTTTGCAGACGCCGAATACGCTGGTAAACGTAAGCAGACCCGCCGTGAGCGCTTTCTGCTGGAAATGGATCAAGTGGTTCCCTGGAAGCCATTGCTGGCGCTGATCGAGCCGCACTATCCCAAGGGCGAAGGTGGTCGACCTGCTTACCCGCTCGACGCGATGCTGCGAGTTCATCTGATGCAG
Source organism: Pseudomonas sp. GW-45 (assembly GCF_056896675.1). NCBI lineage: Bacteria > Pseudomonadati > Pseudomonadota > Gammaproteobacteria > Pseudomonadales > Pseudomonadaceae > Pseudomonas > Pseudomonas sp. GW-45. The sequence goes on from NZ_JBXHBH010000002.1 coordinate 34,565, forward strand.
AACTGGTTTGGGTACAGCGATCCAGCGATGGAAGAAGCGCTGTATGAAACCACCATCTTGCGACTCTTCGCTGGCCTTCAACTTGATCGCATTCCGGATGAAACCACTATTCTCAACTTCCGTCGGCTGCTGGAACGCTACGGCCTGTCCACGGCGTTGTTCGAAGTGGTCAATCGTTACCTGGGTGAGCACGGGCTAATGCTGCGCCACGGCACCGTGGTCGATGCAACCATCATTCATGCACCCAGTTCGACCAAGAACAAAGAAGGTAAGCGCGATCCCGAGATGCATCAGACCAAGAAGGGTAACCAGTATTATTTTGGCATGAAGGCCCACATTGGCGTTGATGCTGAGTCAGGGCTGGTTCACAGTCTCGTGGGGACGGCGGCCAATGCGGGCGATGTTACTCAGGTAGACAAGCTTCTGCATGGCGAAGAAACCCATGTATGCGGTGACGCCGGCTATACCGGCGTTCAGAAACGGGATGAACACAAAGGGCGCAAGCAGGTGGTCTGGTCGATTGCGATGCGCCCAGGCAAGCTCAAGACATTGAGCAAAACCAAGCTGATCGAGAAAGGCTTGCGCCGAATCGAGCGGGCCAAAGCCAGTACACGAGCCAAGGTCGAGCATCCGTTTCGAGTGATCAAATGCCAGTTCGGATTCACCAAGGTGCGCTACAAGGGCCTGGCGAAGAACACGGCCCAGTTGCATACCTTGTTCGCCCTGGCCAACCTATGGATGGCCCGAAAACAGCTGTTAAGTGCAGGATAAATCCGCCCGGAGTACTGGGTACAGTGGCCTGGATGGCCGAAAAGGGGCTGCAACGCGCTGAAAACGCGACTGAGGGCGATGAAATCGTTCCTGAAATGTTTTTTTTGTGAGCCGAGGTCATAATCGCCGCCCATATGGCCGGTATTTCAGACCTTCCTTAGAGAAAATAATTACAAATATTCTCATGGTGGTTTGCATTGCTGGTCTCAAATAAGGCATTTCAGCTACCATCTATATTGTGCGTGCAAAAGCTGACGGTAGGTTGTGTTTTGGCTTTTAGGAAGAATGGTTGAAGTTTTAGTCTGGAAACGCTGTGTTTCCCGATTTGACCTAAACACTTCATCATCTTTAAAAAATAGCACAATACGTGAATAAGCTAATGCGAACGACATCACACCCTTTTCAAAGTAGGTGTAGTTGATGAACGCTTCAATAAGATGATCGTCGTTGACAACAAGATTAATTCCATTTTCAGTAAGGTAATGACGAAGAAAGGCGCCAATTCTTTGCCAAGCACCTGCGGTAAAATCAGTGCAGGCTATTTTAGAATTAACTGTTTTTCTTTCAACACCTAATTCGTGGTTTTCAAAAGTTATTTTCCCGTTAAACACTAGCCTGCAACCGGGTGTCGCATTAGCTGTATAAGGCAAGCTCACCACTATACGACTTGTCTCATCTTCAATAGGATCAACCCTGCACAGGTGAACCCTGTCGCACCGTAGAAACTCAACGGGTTGTGCTCTATTCGATGAGTCTATGTACGAAAACCACGGCTTATCACCACCGACAATGCATTTTAAGCGCGTACCTGGTGGTAGCTTCCCGCCAGCTTGATGGGTGCAGTAGATCAAATCCTTTGTGAATCGGACGCGCTGGCCTTCATCATTAATGTTGAACCGGTGCCGAATTTTAGATGGCAAGGTCACAAATTTAGCCAGCACCAAAGCCTTACAGCAATCTGCGATAGCAAACACGATTCGATATAGGTCGGTGCCATTGTGGACAAACACCAGTCGAGCTTTGCCATTGCGGCTGTCTATGTGATCGCAGTACACGACATCGCCAAGCGAGGGCTTTATATCCGATGGTGTCTCCATGTCCTGTGTAAGCCGGTAGGCTCGATTTTGAGTCATGGTCTTCATGGGCGAAGCTCCAAAACAACACTCTGGCCTTGAGCGTCTCGATAGGAGCCAGGCAGGTCAGCACCGATGCAATGTAATCGTTCTGCTTTAGCTTCAGCCGTTTCGCGCATCTCGATGGTAGACCCCACATCAATCTCCACCTCCCAGAAGCTACGCACCTGCTCTAGATACATCTCATAAGTACCCAGAGTGGGGTGGCTACCATCGCGAACAAGAAATGTTTTGCCGCTCAAGTTGTTAAATATCATTGAGATAGATTGTCTATCGCCACTAATGGCTGTTTTCCCATCAATGCAGATTTCAAATTCATTGCTCATGATGACTGGCCTCTTTCATATTATAAAGTAATACAATACCGAACTACTGGTATTAAATATATACGAAAAAACGACAGTGTAAAGAGGCTTTTCAAAAATGATTCTTAGACTCTTTTTGTTGAGTCTGATTTTCTGAAGGTCGTCAGCAAAATGGAGCGTTGAGTAGTCGCGGAAGGTCTATGTTTCTGGAAGGTTGTGCTAAAGCAGATGGATTGCTGTTGGCTCAGAACGGCTGGCTTGTGCCGTTACAGTCTTAGAAAATAATCGCAGGAATGTCTGCAGCTGAAGACCGCAAAGCAGCTGGGAGCAGCTGGGAGCAGCTTTGGAGGGGTAGGTGAAGCTGGATGTGTAGCTATGCCTGACGTGTAATAACTGGGGGCATGTTTTAGCGGCACAAGGAGTGGGATCTGACAGTGACCTCTAGCGAGTGTTAACTCATTCGAGGTCGTGGGGGCAGTCCCTATGCTCTTTTAAGCGGGAGGTCTGTAATGTTGCCGGTGGCCAGCGATTCCATGCAAAAAGCATGGCCGAAAACAGACTGTACTGTACCGTTGTATTTATCAGCTAGCGCCTTACAGCGCTCTAAGGTCGATGGGTAGACCCGAAATGAGATATTAGTCTTGCCTTTGCGACCATAGGGCCAGGTGGTGATGAGCGATTCAACCATGTCTTCATTCTCTTCGCTCATCAGACGTGACACGGCATTATCAATCCAATCAGGCCACGATAGGTTAGAGTTTAAAACCGCCTCACGGATGCCTTCGGCCTGACTTTCCATTACCCAAGCTTGGTAAGAACGGCTTGTTTCTTTTGTGCCTGGTGTTAGAGAGGTTCCAGAGCTGATTGACGCAAGAGTTCGTCTCATTGGTCATCCTCCTGAGAATCAATTGAGCCTGCAACGTCCAGCGCGTCCAGCTCATCAAATACCTTATTTAGTAGGGACTGAAGCATTTTCCGTCTAGTTTTGTCTCCCGCAGGTTCCCACTCATTCTTAACTGTAGCGATCTGCTCAATAATCTTTACTGGCAAATCCGGTATTGATTCAACCGCGTGCAAAAAGGCCTTGCCGCCCCCTGTTCCCGGCAATCTAGTCCTAAGAGGTGGAAGCTTCGCCATCATTGCTGATTGAGCTTCTTTAGGGTCAGGGGTAGTGCGCTCGTTTGATTTGTCTGTGGACTCACTGCTGGTGTCGCTTGGATCAGCGCAGGATTCATCGTTAGCAGGAATTGACGTGGCTTTAGTTTGGATACCCGCCTTTTCCCGGCGAAGCTCATCTAATCGCTTACTTGCATCGCTGTATGCGACCTCTTTATCAGAGTAAGCACCAACCATCAGTTTTTGAAGGATTGGGTCGTCTTCAGGTAGGCGACAAAAAGCGCGGTAGTGTGCTGATTGGGTCGTACCCTTACCTACCAAAGAACGTACTTGCTTGATGGTGATTTTAGAATTGTCAGGGCCGCAGGGTTCACCGGTGACCTCGGCCAATACCGCACGCAGGCCACTGATCATTTCTGGAAGGCTAAGGTCGCTTCTCAGCACGTTCTCAATAAAACGAGAAACAGTTTCAGTAACGGATGACATTTCTCGGATAAAAACGCGGTTGACCGGTATAGACGCGAGAAGAGACGCCCACCAACGGCGCTCGCCAGCAATAATGATTCCTTGTTTGTTGGCGACGATGGGCTGCAGCAGTTCGCTCGTGCTGATAGAGACCGAGATATCAATTAACTCTGACCATGTAGTTGCAGCTACAGGGTCTGACATCCTGAGAGATTCACAGAAGTCATCCAACCGATCTAACCAAGAATCGAGACCTTCACCATCGCGGCGCGCTAGCTCAGTTATCTTCTCGTGGGTAACGCCAGCACGATCAAGAGACCTACGGCGTGGATTGTTCGGTGATGGTCGGAGAGATGTCAGGTCGCACTTTGGGTCTAGACGCTCTGAGGACTGGCTATTCCATGCTGCGGCATGCTGTGACGCTAGCTCGGCGTGAGCATCAGTGCTTGAGGTGCTTAGAAGGGTTCTCGCTTTAGCCATCTTTAGAGCCCTCCCGGCATAGTTTCGCGCACGCGCTCGGCAATGTATTTAGCAAAGCGGTTCGCTTCAAATTCAATTTGGGTGCCTACCATGTCGGTTACCTGATCTGGCTGGCAAAGAGAGTCGTCAGTTTCTGCATATCCGATACGGCGATTCAGCTGCACCTTCATCAAGTGCTGGGAAAAGTTCGTGTGATCCCTTAACTGCTTCAGGTGCAAATTATGTAATCGCGTGCGTTGCACCAGGTTCGGCAAGAAACCCAAAAGCACCAATGGGTCGTTGCTTGAGCGTTGCTGTTGTTGGGCATACAGATAGCTGAAGATCGAAAACACACCCTCCACCGATTGTGGCTCGGGTATGAAAGGAATGTAGGTGTGGGTAGCCGCTGCTAAAGCGGCTTCATTGAGCGCTGCTTTGCTGGGCGGGGTATCAATGATCACGTAAGAATACTTTTCATAAATATCAGCTGAGCGCAGCCACTCACGCATCGCACGCCCCATTAACGGGCGCTTGGCCTTCTCAATGCCAATCATCTCGTACATCAGCTCTTCATTAGCCGGTACGACATGAATCATTGGATTGCTTGTTTCGTAAGGCTCAGGTGCAAGGTTCGGCTTGGACTGATCGAGCAGGTTGAGCCACAAATCACAAATAGAGCTATTCTGACCATCAAGCTCTGGATGAGGGATAGGTACGCTAACTCCATCATCGTTCGGGGTCATCAGCTTCCATCGACGGCTGGTGTTGCCTTGAGGGTCTAAATCCACCGACAGAATTGGTTTGCCTTTGTTGTACTTTGGCAGTGACGCAAGAGCTTGGGCGAGAACACGACTGGTTGTGGTCTTCCCAGTACCTCCCTTGTGATTGACGCTGACGACTACCGGCGCATGTGCCAAGGCTGACCCCTTGTTATTCTGATGTACGAGTTAAGAATTTCTGTTACACGAATAATTACACGCATTTGATATACGCGCAACACTGATTTGATGCACGCGGCCAATATACTTGAACGTTTTACGCTGTGTGGTATAGTAATACGGTATAAAAAAGGAGGTGTTTGATGAACTCTTCACCAGATATTGCAAAGCTAGGGCACGTTGAAAACATGGCACGTCACACGCAAGAGATAATGCGTGATCTTCGTGACAAGATTCAAAATGATAAGTTTATGTCTCCACAGACAGCCAAGCTGTTGAAATTTGGTGGCTGGGCAGTAGCGGCAATTGCTGGCGTTGGCGCAGTCACAGCATTGGCTGCATCAATTCCAATTGCTGCCGTAGCTATCGCAGCTGCCGGCGCTGGTGCTGTTTACACCTCAGCCAAGCTCGAAAATAAGGCTATCGAGAAACTTGAGATTCGTAACCAAGCCCGAGACTTGTACAGCCGTTGCAATAACTCGTTAAAGGAGCTGAAAGCGGTCCACACGGAAGTAAAAATGGCGGGCGCGGATGGGGGCGCACAGACGCCTTCAATTTCCAAAGACCTCCATGATTTGCAACAAAGCTTCCAGAAACAGAAGTTGGCTGACAAGCAATCGCTTGAGCTGACTTTGAATGCTCAGCCAGCGCAGGGTGCGGAGCCCACTGGTTTGTCCTACCAACGTGGCCCCGGTCCAGGTTAAATCAACAGATGCCCTTATTTCTTCTCACAATACCCAATGCATCGAGCAGCTAAGCTGCTTGGTGTAAGGGTAGCTAATGGTGAGATTCTTCAATGCGCTATGGCGCCTCTCCAATATCCTCTTTATCCGTCCTGCAGCATCACCGCACCGGCATCAATCGCCCAGCGCACGACACCATTAACCCCCCCCAATCTTTTGAAATAACCGAGTTCACTCCATGCGCCTAAGTAATGCCGATGTCGATAAGCTTCTTAGTGAGAACAAGTTAAATCCCTCGATTGCTAGGCAAATCAAGCAAGCTCAAACAGTTGGTAAAGAGCATTCCAAAAAGGTAATCAAAAAGCTGCCAGTGCCTACCGAATCCAAAGGTGAAGCTACGGTTCGTATTGCTCTTATGCAGGCGTTTGGCGATTGGTTTGATGGTGGTGAAATCGTGTGTGAGTACATCCCCTTTGAGAGTCGGAGATACCGCGCCGACTTCGCCCTCCCGCGATATCGGATCTACATTGAAGTCGATGGCTGGTCTCATCATGGCGCCCATCTTGACGCTCATCATAGCGACAGGGAGCGTGGTCTCTTCTTTTCCCAGCATGACTGGCTTCCCTTCAGAGTGAGCCACAAACAAGCGACCCAATCCCCCAGCATGCTGACCGATGCTCTCGCGGGTGCTCTTCAGCTGCGGACACCGCTCGACAGGGAATCACTCAAAATCGAGAAATTGAAAAATCCAGAGACGACATATACGCGGCCATGTCCCGTGGTATGAAGGTCACCGATCAAACAATGGTGCCAATAAAAAAGGGAGCTTCAGCTCCCTTTAAAATGCGATATCGGTACGGTTAGTTCACAACGGCTTTGAGTTGGCTACCTGGCTTGAATGCAGGCACGTTCTTAGCCGGCAGCAATAGTGGTTTACCTGTCTGGGGATTGCGACCAGACCGCTCTTCACGCTTGCGAACGTCAAAGCGACCAAAGCCGATCAATGAAACGCTTTCGCCCCTAGCTAGCGTGTTAGATACGGTATCGAGAAGGGCATTCAATGCGCCTTCACATTGAGCCTTTGTCATCATCGTTTGTTCAGACATCGCGGTAATCAAATCTTGTTTATTCACTACGGTCACCTTCTTTAGTTATACGGCTATTTGCGCTGGGCAAGCACCTGGCTACCCTACGTTGCGATAGGTCGTGAGTTAATCAACTTTCATGGGCTCCATGCCCGCGCGCATGGTCAATGCATACCCGGTGATGCTAAACGCAACACCTACTACCCCGGCGAGCATCGCCCATCCAGCCCACCAGCTGAACATGAGAGCAACCACTGCCCCGAAGCCAATCCCTATCTGAATGGATGCTGATAAAGCCAGTGTGGTTATGCGTTGCTGAATTCTAAAAGCGATGACACCACCAAAACCAATTGCGCCCCCCACAATGCATGCATCTAAGGCATAAATGGTCAGGCTAGTAGTCTCGCTTCGTAACGCCATGCCACAGTAGAAAAGAGTGCCCGAGCTGATGAGGGTAGAGAGCATCATCAAACCAGACCTCCGATATATCGCACCAACCACCGCCATAGTCAGCTGTACTAATAGCGCGATGGTTAATGCTGTAGCAGTGTTGATTGCTGTTGATGTAATAGAGGTCAATTAGTAGGGCCTTTGTATTTGATGGCAGGCTTTTCGTCATCAAGAACGCTGGTGTTCATTCGTTCATTAAAGTCGCTGAGCGCGCGTGTAAACCGTTCGTGTGTCGATACACTGCTGTCCTCAAGGCGTGTTGCCCCCCGTCCAGCTCCTGCTTCACGCGCCTGCTGGGTATTCTGTTCGCGCTTTGTCTTCGGGTCATACCAGCCAGAGAGCTTAATATTTTCATCCTGCAATGACTTAACCTGGTCCTTGAGGCCGCTGAACACGTTAGACATCTTAGCTGTTACTGCGGCCACAGCTGGCAGTGTGGCAAGCGCAACAACGGTTCTCCCAAGGGTATTCAGGCCATCAGTCGCCAGTGAGCCCTTGAGGCTCCCCACAAGCATCTCAACCGCCCCATTAGGCATTGCGTCGATGTACGCTGAGACAGCTTCTGGCCCTGCTGTAGAGACTTGCTGAAGCAAGGCTAGTTCACTCACTAGGCCGTACCCTATGAAGGGAGTAATGCCCCCTGTAACGAGTAATGCGGCTTTTGTAGGCTCAATGGTCGCCATGCTTTTCACGAATGAAGTAAAAATGGCCGCTGATTTAGAAGCTAGGCGTTGGTCAAGGTCCATATCTGATTCTGAGTTCATCACACTTCCCTTAGGCCGCTACCGGCAGTTCGGCGTTTACAAGATCACAATAAGAGTTGATCAGCTCACACATGATTGAGAGATTCGAGGGCGCCTTGTCAGGGGATGCGTTGATAGCATCAGACAAATATGAGGCGTAAATCATCCCCTGGTTATGTAGGAAGGCCTTCGTATCAGCCTTAATGGTGCGGGCATTTAAAATGACCGCCATGCAGGCCTGTAGCTCATCCGCTAAATCGTGGATCGCCGGCGTGTCGTAGTGGACCATTAGCGCATCCCTCTGAATGATTGTTGGGGTGTAGATTCTGCGGAGAACTGCTGCTTAGACTTCTGCTCTTCATGCACCAGATGATCGGTCAATACTTCAGTCATTGCTGGGGCAGGGCGAGAGAGGTGATCTACAACGGGAACGGCTTTAACGCTGGGGTATTTGACTCGCAATTCTTCTCCAAGCATGCAGCCATTCAGGGCGTCATGTTTATGAAGAATTCCAACACCGTTCCCAATGTTCTGCACCACCATGCCAAGGTCATTTATGGACACTGGCCCTTCGTAGGTAACGCCTGCAATTGGCCCACGGATTTCAGATACAACCATGCTTGAGCTATCCAGTATCTCAACTGACATTTCTTTGATAAGCGTGGCGACATCGTTAATTTCGTTGCTCAAGGCGAATTGGGTGATCGAGTTGCCTACTAGCTCGGAGGCAGCAACAAATGGATCTCGAACAATGGCTTGCCCTAGAACCTCATGAGCCAGTGTTTTGCTCAAGTTAGCCACAATCGAAGGTGGGAACTGCTTTACCCGTGCGTGCTCTGCAGGCGTAGGCATTCGCAAAAGATCTGGGTTAGTAGGGTGTTGGATCTTGGGATCAGTCGATCTGTTCTTTGCCAGACCCTTCGTCAGTGTGGGAATGTGATTTTCTTCACCAGAGACGATCTGCATCATGAAGTTTTTGCCTGCCGCTTTGTCTCTAACCTCTTTAGCTTTGAGACCCTTCATTTCGCTCCACATTGGGTCATCTAAAGGCACATCATCCAAAGCATCTGAAAGCAACAGCTCCTTTTTTTCCGGCATTTGAAGCATGTCCCAGTCAAAATGCATGCCTTTTGTTACAGCAACCATGCACCAGCGTTCGCGGTGTTCCAGAGCGTTGAAGTCTTCGCCCTTTAGGATGGTTTCGTGAATTTCGTATCCGAGCTCGCTTAACTGATTCCGCAAAATGCTTGCTGAAGCTGATGATGCGTATGGAATTACGTTTTCCATGATCAATGCTGCAGGATTCGCTTTCGCGATGATTACGAGAGCTGCAACAACAAGGTGGCCTACCTCTGGATGGTCTTCAGGTTTAGCGGTACCACGCTTGGCGCGGCCTGCCACACTAGCGCCCGAACAAGGTAAACCTGCCTCGATTAGATCCATTTTCGGTATGTGTCTCATAGCGGCATCATCGAATGCAAATTCTTGCATAGGGGCGCCTACGGCTATGGTGTTTTTGTCCCACGTCCCTGAATTCTGTGCCGAGTGATCAAGCAGCTCTGGTCGTATCTCGTTCGCAAAGCAATTGGTGCTTTTGATGCCAACACGATCTAGTCCCTCATGAACCGCGTTTGATAGCAGCCCTCCACCGTGGGACAGGGAGCCAACAGATAAAGGGATTCCGTGCAGGATCTTGTTTGCTACTCGGTTTAATCGTTCTTTCTTGCGCAATTCGCTCGCCAGCGGCAGTAGATAAATCTCACCTTTGCGCTGAACAAGTCGGATGCTGGACATACCATCGAACAGCGCTAGCAGCTCACGACTGTTGATGTCGATGACCGGATTCATTTCACCAGTGCGCTTGTTCTCTTTAGCGCTAATGACACGCGACCCATCAGGGCAGGCACGCAAAACAACTGTTCCACCTTTGATATGAACGTCATAACGATCACCTGGCTTCATATCAGCTGAGGACACAGCAAGGTTCTCAAGCCAAATGCGTGGTTTGCCGCGATTCTGCCCGATGTTTTTAACAAAATAGCCTTTCATAGCTGTCACCAAGTGTTATTAAACCATAGGGCGAGAATATCACGTGACGCTAGATATGCTATAAAATAAGGGTTCCGATAGATAAAAACCTTTAAATGTGTTATTTCGTATTATAAAATAACAGCGGTTAGCGGTCTTCAGCTGTAGATGGTGAGATGTTTAAGAGGGAACGAGCCCATGAACGCAAAAGTTTTAGAATTTAAGCCCTCAGCAGCGAAAAATGCGATATCGCGTGAGCCAGCTGCTTCAAATGAAAAAAACAGCATTAAGCTGAGTGATGAAGACCGTGAGAAGGTCATCAACGCAGCTCAGGGTATCCGTGAGGTTTTTAAATCTCTTGGTGATGCTCCATTGGCAAAAAACTCTAAAAGTCCTGGTGGTGAAGGGCCCTCAGTTGGCCCTTACAACATGCCCATTTCATATACTCCTACTGGCAAGCCGATCCACATGGCTGGTCAGTTCATCGACAAGCTCAAAGAGCTGCGACGATTCGCTGAAAATAGCATCGAGTTGCGATGTGACGCGCTAGGTTTGGTCGTCTATGTTTCCGGTGTAAATCAGGTAACGAGCAACACGACTGTTCAGGGCTGCAGGGTAGTGGCATACGACTTTGACAAGCTTGAGCCTACGGTTAATGTCATATTGCGAAATCACGTTGAGTTGACCAATAAGCTATTTATGACGCTGGTTTCGACCTACAACCGGTTGAGCAGAACGTACAACATTGCCGGTCTCCAGCACGAATGGCTGGCCCTCAAGTCAGACCATGCCGGCATGCCGACAATCCCTTTGATAACGGTTGCTGGTTAACATGATCAGTTTAGAGACCAATACCGCAGCGATAACCGTTGCCAGACCTTTGCTCGACAACCTAGCGTCAATTAGCGATTTTGTGGCGACAGGCGAAATTCCCGATAACGCTGAGTTTTTGCCAACACCAAAGAATATGGGTGTAAGCAAGAACACGTTCTGGGTCCAGCCGTTGATCAAGGCGTATCAGGGAATTAATTCGTACCTGATTAACCCGTCTCATGAGGTTAGCTGTCTCGTATCTGCACATGGCAGTACTAAGGTTGAGTGCCATGCCATAGGTGATGTCTTGTTCGTCGGGTTACGAGATATCCAGTCTGATGGCCCGGTGCTGAAGCCTCTGGTTTCTGGATTGCACCCGATCCACAAACTTGATCAGGCAACGTTCATAGGCTATGTCGAAGCTGCCCTGTAAAACGAGGATCAAATGAAAAACAAAATACTCAAAAAACCTACCGCCTCTATGGCGGTTTTTTTCATTGGCGCGGGGCTCCTTTCATCACCCTTCGCACAGTCTGCAGAGAACACCAACGCGACTCAGGGATGGGATGTAATCACTAACTCTGACTTTGGGCCTGCATCAGCCCATCCACTGATCGAAGACAGAGATATGCCGCGCCCTGGGTATGTTGTTGGAGGCGCAGGACGGAATGCATCTGAATTGACACCAGTTACTGAAGCCGCGAGTACTGAATACCCTGAGTTGGCAGCACAGTACCTTGAGTCAGCAAGATGGAATGAGCGCCGTGGGGAGTATGACCAAATGGTATCTAATCTGCGCTCGGCCTCCAATTATGCAAGCGCCGGCGCCCACTACGAGTTGGCCAAGATTTACCTTGAAGGTACTCACCTTAAGCGCGATATAGACCAGACTCAGTTGCATCTCAACGCGGCTGCAGGATTAGGTAATGCCGAAGCCCAGCGTGTACTTGGTCGGATGCTCTTGAGCGGCGAATTTGGACCGCCAAATATAAATGAGGGTGTTGAGCGAATGACATTAGCTGCGCAAACCAGCACCAGAGCAAAGCGTGAGCTGGGTATGTGGTACGCGGGCTTAGTCGATGGTGTAGCCAAGGACATCAATACTGGTGCTCAGCTATTGAGAGAAGCAGCTGAGTTGGGAGACAGTGATGCAGCTGAGCAGCTGGCCAAGGTAGCGGGCCTGCCTGCAGAAATGTATGAAGTTAATGTGGTCGATGAGACCCCGATACACTCAGATAGCACTACGGTTTCCCATAGCCCACCAACAGCACAGCAGCTCTTTGACCGGGCTAACGCCATTATGCTCAGACCTCAGAATCAGCGTAATTTGCAGAATGAAGCAATGGCCTATGCTTTGTTCAAGCTCTCATTTGAGAAAGGTAATGAGATGGCAGGCAGGGAGTTGAATTACCTAGATGGCATCAAGGTGCTTATGGATCGTAAAGACCCTCAATGGCTGGATGACTACAAAGAAAAAGCTATTTGGGACTTCGTGAAAAACTGATAGTCGTTCTAGTCAGAGCACCCTTCGGGATTCAGCAGTCTGTGAATTAGACGCAAAAAAAACCCGGCGATGAAGCCGGGTAAACATCAATGAACTGGTTGTTAAACTGCGCTTGCTAGCTCTCGACCTGCAACCTTGCGCTCATAAATTTCTTTGCGGTCCACAGCAATTTCTTTGGGCGCCGACACACCGATTCGGACTTGACCACCCTTCACAGACAAAATCGTTACTGTGATTTCTTCGTTGATAATGATGCTTTCACAAATATTACGAGTCAGTACTAGCATGATTGCATTCCTTTACTGTTTTCAGCGCCGTAGTGAGTGCAGCTCAGAAGCTTAAAGATGCACTCGTTGTAGGTTTTACCTAATTGCTTTGGTTCCTGAGTCCTGGTGACCGGTTCGATGGTCATTCCTTGGGACCAGATTGAAAATCCTTCTCGTCGTAACAAGATGGCAAAATTTGACTGCTCATCTATGCGTAAAGCCTGCACCTCAATTTGATGGCCAGCTATGTTCCGAAGCTTTGCTAGAGGCGAGTTCAAATCATTAAGAGCTTGAACCTCAGCATGCGTTGAGCTTGGTGGAAGCATGGCAATGAAGTCCCAGTCGCGTTTTGAATTGCGGCTGTCGGCCATGACATTCAAACCGAAACACCAGATGGACGTTGCACTAGGTGCAATGGCTAGTACGGCCAACGAAACCGCCCTAAACAGCGCTTCTTTGTTCGCTATCAGATCCTGATGGCGTTCGTTAGATGTGTGTGTCATGACAGGCTCCTTGTTCTTGTCTTGTGTTGTATAATGATATTAAATAATAAAACGGTCAAGCCTGTGTTGAATAAAACACGGCCCACGTCGAATACAACATCAAGCAATAGGAGAAGAATGTGGCAAAGCTTGTTAGTCACGGTTTCAGGCTTGTAGCGAATGACGGTCATGTTCACCATTTCGTAAGCGTGGTGTATGTCAGCAGTGAAGGAGAGTTCAGCTGCCAATTACCTCATGAATTGGAAATATCCTTTAATGACGCTGTAGCTAGCTCCGGTGATGATGCGCAGACTCACTATACGGCGGTAGTCAAAGGTGAGCTGCGAGCCCACGGCGAGACGAAGGCGTCCTTGTTGGCTATGGTTGAAGCCGCAATGTCGCTTTACCACAACGCCGAATCGAGCACTGATTTGGTCATCTGCTACGACTACTTTTCCGAGGTGAATTACTGGCAAAATCCTGACGGGTCGATAGCCGCTAATGAATCCCTTCCTGAAGCGGTCAACGAGACGCTGGCGGGGAAGGGGAGTTGGTCGAAGCATCAGTTAAAAACAGGTAGCGACATTCACCTGTGTAAACCCGCAAGCCATTTCTCCGTGGGTCTTTATGCTGCAGTCTATAAGCGCATAACGTTCCATCGCACGACAGGCAACACCACTCGCTTTGAAAAGCTCAACAGCAATACCGATATCGAAATGTTGAGCGAACCTGGTCGTCGCTTAAACGCCTTTGTTGGGATTAGTCCCATCAAGCCGATTTCGAGCATGAAGCAGTTGCCATATTCTGATGGAACCGCGAGCTTCTTCTTTGAAGCTTTGCTTTCCATGTGTGAAATTGGCCGCACATTCCAAGCTTTCTTCGATAGCCATGATCACCTACTGATGGCTGCAGGCGGTTTTGGTCCTCGCCTTATTGAAAGTTTGAAGTTCATTGAGGACCAGCCAAGTAACTCGCGGAGCCAAGCACGCGCTAGCGAATGCATTAGCCGAGGCGCATGGTCTGAAATTGATTTACCGTCGCCTGCAGAGCTAACAGCTGATTTGCTGACAGGTAAGGCGGTAGAAATAGAAGGCCATCGGCTTCAGTACGTCGAATCAGAGGCGCAAGTATGGATCGCAAACCTCGACGGCTTAGATGGTGTACTTGGAGCGGAGCCCACCGAGGAACTGAGTAAACAATTCTTAACGCGCATTGCGATGGGAGATTATTACACCTCGACCGGAATGAGCTGAGCGCATAGCACGCTCGGGTCGTTCTCCCGGCGTGCTGTATCTGCCCACTGCTGATTCACACCAGCTGTAGGAAACCTTTCTTGAGTGTGACCAATCGCGGTGTTCTCTCGATCAGCTGCAGGTAGTCGTTACGCGCGGTGCCACGCAGATAGCTGGTTGGTGACCAACCGTTCTTATTTTCAACCATGCTGATCGGTTCTTTGCGTAATTTCTTAATGATCGCCAGCTCTGATTGGGTTAGATCATCTGGCAGAGTTTGTGCTGCACCAGGTAGTACCGGAAGACTTCGCACAGCATCGTCATAATATCGCGGTCGGTCAGCGTCGTTGATCAGCTGATCCAAACGCCGGCGCGTTAAGCCCCATCGAATACTGAGCTGGCCAGCGTCCCAGCCTCGATCAATAAGCAGCTGCTTAAATTCCTCGACTGAAAGAGGGACCAGTTCAGCAACTGCTTCAAAAGAATGTTTAGCCAATAGCCACCTCACGGTTATGTTTCCTGCAACAAGTAGAAGAATACTTCTACAATCACATAATATCCAGCGATCAAACGAAATGATCATTAACCTATGATTCGTTGCCACGCTTGATTGAAGAGGTTGTTGAATCTACTACCTTATAGAGCTTCACTCTTGAAGCTGTTTTTCAACCTGGTCCCGCCAAACCTTCGCTTCGTATAGCGCATCCTTAGAACCATTTTTCCAATAAAACAACTTTCCCTGGCCTATGCGTGAGTGCCCAATAAGCACGTGCCAAGCGTCGTATGCACCAGTGTTGGAAGCTGGGCCTACGTGGCTAATCCACCTCATGTCTTGATCGAGACTTGGATATTTTCTGCGGCGATGGCCGTTCATCCGCATGCACAACACAGCTTCGTCGTAATGGCTGACCATCAGGTTCCACGGAAGATCTTTAACGGCTCTAACGATGGCGCTCCTGTCCCTCTGAGTATCATTTAGCGTCACCAACGGGATTGCGTAATCATCAGCTGCTGCAGGTAAGCTCAGCATGTCATTTAGGACGGCTTGCGTGACCTTGCTCAATACGTCCGAATAGTCCATCAAGGGAATAGAACAAAGCCTTGTCTCAGAATAAGTGCCGGTTTTGTAGGGGTCACTTCTGACCCGAAGAGCAAGGCAAGGTCTGTCGATCCGCTCTCGGTAAACGAGCTGAACGTTTGCTGATATCTGCCAGCGAACCATGCTGTTTGAGATGGTCGGCAAAGAGCCGGCATTAGAGTCATTTCGAGTTTGAGGATGAGCGGTTAACGCTAACCATTGGCTTAATGGCAAATCACGAACGTTTGGCGCCGGCTGTTTCTTCAAGCCCCGGTATTGGTCTATGGCTTTGCGCATCACCCGTTCCAACTCTGCAGGGCAGGGATTAGAGCAAGACGACAAGACGTACTGTTTTACTGACCCTCGCGCAACATAGATATAAACGCTAAGACGTTTTGCCGTGCCCAGCTTTTCAAGGATAACGCGTAAGCCTGGGGCCAGCGTGACACTTTTGGTGGCGCCATCACTGTCTTCGCACAGCAAATATCTGGGTGTTTTTAGATCATCCGTCCATTGCACATGTGACCCTGTGCAAGTGAGAGGACTAAATCGAGATGCCTCTAACAATGTGTCCAACCAGCTAGCGATAGGCAATGCATTTATGATCTGTCTTGCTGAGGAGCCCGGCGCGTAATCCAAATATAAAAAAGTCAGGCCAGTGCCATGATTATCATCGAGAGCACGCGATACAAGGGGCAATAATTTCTGCTTTAGGGATTTGGTACTTAAAAGCGCTAAAGAGGATGCAAGATAGACCTCGTGTATCGGTTCGCCCTCTGGTTTGTATCGGGCGACCAACCGTCGAAAGCCACGGGCTGAATCTATCCGCAGCGTTAGATTTAGACCCAATACGACCCGGCTCGACCCTTTGGCAGTGAAGTGTCTGAAGGTTAGCTTATTCAGCTCAGCGGTAGAGGGTGCCTTTGGCTTAAACGAACTGAAAGCTGCAGCTCTTTTAAGCGCCAGCAGCCACTGAGTAATCGGTAGCTTATGGATGATGTTGTTGGTTAAGGACACTCTAACGGTGCAACCGTCGCATTGACCTGACAGGTCGCGCACACGCAATTTAGCCTTGCCAGCGATAGCCTGATCAACCGCATAAAGAATGTCGTTCGTCAGGAGATACGCTAATGCATGTGGATCGAGTACTGAGGACGTGGCCAGTGTGCGGCGTGCTATAGACTTGCCTTTATTGTTTTGGCTGATCAGCCTAGCGTAGTTACCGCTTATCTCAATCCCAATGTGGTAGCGGTTAGTCACCTCAAAGACATCACTTAGCGGCATCAATCCAGACATAGGGCACCCCCGAAGAAAGAGCCCGTGCAGCACCAGCAGTTACATACGTTAGCCATAATAATTATACCATCCTCAATACTAGCCCCTAACAGTCCACCCCATCCGTGCGCCTCGCGCACCCTGAGTTCTTTCTGTGGTTCCGTGTGGGTCTGACTTGAATCGTCGCGCGCTGGTCTGCGCCAGCAAAGAAATAACATTGGCCACAAAGCGGTTTCTTGTTTCCAAAAAAGCCCTTTTGGTGACAAACCTAAACCCCACAAAAACCCGTCTTTGGTAACCCAAAACATGATCCCAAGGTTGAATTTGGATACAAATAGAACAGCTTGCTGCGGGGAGGGGAGAAGGCCGTTTCACTAGGCCTAATTGAAACCTGGCGCTGAGGTGATCTTATTGAGCAGGTTATCTTCTGAGGGCAAATCGAGCTTTGCAGCCAATGATTCCTTGGCCTCAAGCGATGAAAGCGGGTAACGAACTACGCTAAACCACAGCTGACGATTACCTTTGCTTGATACCATCTGAGGGCATTTTTCGCCAAGCTCACCCCAGTAGGTATCAAGGAAATCCTTACCATAGATATCAACGGCTTCGTTGTAATCGTAGATGTCATCTTTGACAGGATAATTGTCACCATACTGCTCTAGAATTCGATAGCGAAGCTCATACTTGGCAACGTCAGGATCTGATTTGTCACCCGGTGAAAGCTTGTCCGCAAATGAACTCAAAGGTGACAAGCTCATCCTGTTCACAATAGCTTCTTTGGCCACCATGTGTGCCAAGCGAGTCAACGAATCGAGTACCGCTGTGAAGTGCTCAGTATTGGTACTGGTTGAAGGTTTGCCCTCAATAAAGAGATGACCGTTATCAAGAATATGATCCAGCACCATATCTGACAGCATGTCACTGGTCAGCGTAGCCGGTTTGATTTTCTTGTTTCCAAGATCGGGTTTTTTGTCAGCATTCATAGTGTTTGTGACCAAAGATTAACGGTTCAATACTACTTTATAAGATAGCAAGCCGACATTGCCAGCAAAATCAATCTTTGCTCCCAAGATTATCTTTCGCGGCGCAACCCCCACAGAATGCGGCATATAAAGGAAACACCGGGTTTTTGCGGAGCCTCCGGCTGGGACGGGCGGTCAGGAAGGCATGGGTGTTGATGTTCGGTAGCCAGTATGGAGGATGGTATAATTTTATAGTGATTGGCAGGCCTGAACGGGTATCGCTCGATGGCGTGCTGGCGCTGGTGATATATCGGCTTGGTGGGAACGGTCGGGCTGGGGGGAGGGAATGGGCGGTTGGCGTTCCGCCCAGTCGCTAGAGTGGATCAAACACCATCAGCAGTGCTGTTGATGGCCGCATTGAGAGTCAGCGGGCATGACGAACGCCATACGTGCCGGGGCTTTTGGGTTTACCTGGTGATAGATGCCAGCCAGCGCATGCCGCTCACCAATACCTAGAAATCGACTACGCAAACGGTCTAGTCCGCTTGCACCAGCCACGTGAATGCCATCCGGGCGTCCAACAATCGTTACCTTCCCTGACCGTACTAGGTGCTCAAAGCGGTTCAGAAACATCACTCACCTCGCGTTATCTGCGGCTCGCTGGCCGTCATTATTGTAGTTTCAATGTACCAGAATTTTTCCAGATGCAAATTGGCTTCGTACCAATGGGTATAAGCCTTTCAGCTGCTAAGCGCCCTAGATTTAAGCGGTACAATGACATAATATAATAATAACCCGGCCAGTGTCTCACCTTGGCCGCTCCTAATGCATCGCTCTCACGGAGCTATTTCGGACAAGGTGGCCATGTCTTCATCACATTCTGTGACCTGTTCTGTTGTGCTCGCCCATTTGAGTTATGCGCGGACGCCATACAAAGAAACCGTTGAATCGACACAGCCGCGTTCAATGCTCCAAGTACAGGCTCTGGTTACCCGGCATGGGCTAGATACCATGCTGATATCCAAGCGCCAGCCTTGTGCCTTAGCTGGTGGGATCGTTCCCGGTGACGGTGAGTTGGTTCATTACCGCATGATGGTGGATTCGATCTTTGGCGAGCCGGTGACCAAAGAATCCGCGCTCGACTTGGCACACAGCATCAATGTTTACCCCGTCGATCTTGATGAACTCGCCGCCATTTCCCATAGCCTGCACCACCAGCCAATCAGCCAACTGCCTCTTATCAATCGTATGGCAAGCATGCTGGCGCCAATGCTGCTGGCCCAAGGTCTCAATTCCTCGCTCGATGTCGCAGGCGTCTCAGCATCAAGCTTCGCTAATGAAGGTCAGGTACGCCATTTCACAAACCATCTTGATACCTGGATGCGTTCAATGCTGGCCGATCAGAACCTTGATGAAGAATTAGCCTCTCCCGCCATAGATAAAGCCAAACGCTTTTTGTGTGTCGATGAAAAGGCGCCTACCAAATCACACCATCTTCGATAAGGCTTAGTCATGACCGATCAGGTAATTCCAGACCTCTATAAGCAACCGCAGTACGATGGCGAATATCTGGTTGTAGCCAACGGCGACGGCCATCGAATTTATACAGCGCGATTACAGCGTGGCTCGTTCTATTGGCATCCCGCCCTTTTGATTGACCACAATGCCGATACCGCCTTGGCCGCATATAAGCTCGCGAGCAACCACCTAAAATCCGCGGGCGTTGGGCCTACCCTGATTGCTGATCAATTCATGCACCTGACTGCCAACCTTGCTGCCAAACAGCACCGCTTGATGCCATTCGTTAGCCGCTTGTTTGCTTCAGAGCAATCGTTGCAAACAATGATCCGTCTCGCTCATCTCAATGATACAGCCTGCACTCAGCTGCTTTGCGAAGCTGGCTTGATGCCAAGTTCTCCCTTTGCAGCCAACAACCAAGCTCTTGTGCGTGTGGCACATGACAGACTCGGTATGGTGCCTAGCCTACTTGTTGAGGCGATGGGGCTCACTACAAATGACAACCAATACCGAAAGCTAATCGCAAAGGTATTTACGCAACACCCTCAGCTACTCAAAGCGATGGACGCTGTTGATCCTCAAATCCTATCCCTTGTTAATCGCAAACTTAAGGGTGATTTTGCGCATGCTGCTGAGCGTCGATCTTTGGGTGAATGGTTAAACGCTGTGCGTGAAGGCACTAGCACAACGACAAACTATGACTACCTGGTTGGCGACTCGGGCAATGCTTCTCAAATGCTCTACGAGTTCGGCGTCGAACTACTAAGCCTGTCTTTTAATGCGGTCAGCAGTAAGACCCCCAAGGTCAAAACACATGCACGCACTACAGTAATTGACCAGCCAACACTAGCGGGCTACATAGCTGGCGCGCAGCTCAGTGCAGGGAATTATGAAGTGATAGATGGCCTTGCTACAGCCGTGTTCCGAGCGTCTGAAAGCGTGCCGTCTGGCACGAGCGATCGCCAATTCCTAAGCGCCATATTTTTAAAGGAAATAAACGGTGAACCGCTCACAGACAAGAGCCTTCGCCAGTTCTGCAACCTGTTCTGTCTCGACTTCAATTACAACAAATCACTCGCGGCCATCAAACAGGCCGTTTAGGGAGTCACCATGTCAACTACAGCCAACAAGTACGCTCCTTCTCTGTTTCGTAATCCGCGTTTTGAGGGCGAAGTCGCTGCCTACGCTTCACCCTTTGATCCTAAAGTCATCCTCGTGGATCGTGCGAGCTTGGATAAGGGGACTTTGCGATGGGGTGCTGTGGACTGTGATTCAAAAATGGCCATGACCGCCATTAGAGCGAGAAGCGCTATGCGCAAGCAGATGGGCGAATCAGTGACTGCCGGTGGCGCTTCAATTCCGGTTTTCCTGGCCGTTCATATCGCGGTCAATGAAGCCTGCAGAGCCCTTGTTGCTAACGCCACTGAAAGCCTGATTGGTGCTGACAGTACAATGGCAATGCCCAGTGAAATTGCCGAGCAGGCAGCGGAACGGATTGCAGGAATTCTCAATCTCGATCAATCGGTAGCAATTGAGCAGTTGGTTAGCACCAACCATCTTCCTTGCTCCCCCGATTTAGAAAGTATCTTGATTGCAATGGACCACATTAGTGAGCGTTATGTCGTTGATAGTGAGTCACGTAGCGCCGACTTCCCCGGCTTTCTACTTAGCGCATACCACGGCGCTCGCTCGCCTGATCATGTAACGCTCTTCACTGAACTGGTGTTGGCTGAGCCTGAACTGTTCGGTCGGCTAAAAAGCGTACCAGATCTAACGTTTCACGCAGCCCAAGCCGTTGCGAGCAACCTTCACACCGATGGTGATGGCTTCTACACCACGAACAAGGCATTCATCAAAGCAGGCCAACACAAAGCAACTGTATTAGCGGGGCTTCAGGGCTTTATTACTGGTGATGGCATGCATCAGAACATCGCCCGCGCTGGGCTCTATGAAGAGTCCGCCGATGGCAATGTTACACCGATCTTTGAAAACACCCTTTTATCGCCGGCTCAAATGAAGACTGTCATTGCCCAAT
Source organism: Pseudomonas sp. GW-45 (assembly GCF_056896675.1). Classification (NCBI taxonomy): domain Bacteria; kingdom Pseudomonadati; phylum Pseudomonadota; class Gammaproteobacteria; order Pseudomonadales; family Pseudomonadaceae; genus Pseudomonas; species Pseudomonas sp. GW-45. Next base: position 55,906 of record NZ_JBXHBH010000002.1, read on the forward strand.
ACCGCCTGACTTCATTTGAAACGGCAATGGACCCTGAGGGATTTATACCTCTCATAAGCACAGCGCAAGAAGACCAAACAAGCGTCTACCTAGCCATCGACCTAATCGACGGCAAATACCCTACAGGCGATCTATTCACCAAAATCGCGGATTCAAACTCTATCGTTTGTAATCAGGATGAACTCAACCAGATTGGGCTTGCCGATCACGTTTCGGCGTCAGCTGCTCCGCGTCTGGGATAAAGGACAACAGAATGACCTACAACATGAAAAATCAGGTGTTAATTCAAGTCAAAGGCATGGGCGTTCCTGTTCAAGCTCCTACAGCGCGCAATGCCGATGGCTTTGAGATCCGCTGGTCTTCGGATGCCGACATTTCGCCTGATTGCCCTGTCCATGTGCTGTCAGACAAAAAACAATTAGAACGCTTTGTTCAGTTGGCAGTAGATGACCGATTTCGTAGCGCCGACCTCATTCAGATTATTCCTGTGGTGGTCCCTGATGGCTCAGACAGTCTTACCCGTGAGCAGGCCATCAATTTAGGTGCCGACCCTGAAAACTGGAACATGATTCGAGTGGCTATGGTGATAAGCGGTAACAGCAGTCGCGGCCCCATCATGGATGAAATCGAATGGGCAGGAACCCGCGAAGAGCATGCTGAGGGCGCGCACATGCAAGAGGCATACGAGCACGCTCACCGGCGCAAGATCAATCACCCCTCAATCTTCAGCCATAACCAAGGCGGGCACCTGCAGAAAGCTGCCAGCTTCATGAATGAATTCCAGCGACAAATGAAGCCGTCGCTACGTGCTGCCGAGGAAATGACGAAGGGCCATGAGCGCGCGTTGCTCAGCATGGACTTGGACAACCTCAATCCCGACCGCGCTTTGTTTTATCTGAAACAAATGCAGACCTCTTTGATTGATCGTATCTCAGTGCAACAGCTGAATGTCCATGACTCGATGAAGCCGGTTGTAAACCAGTCCAGCGATACGCCTGTAGAGGCGCCAGCAGAATCACACGTTAAGCCTTCACCTGGGCCACGTTTTCACTAAATCTTGGGGGCGTCATGAGCAAATTGAACAAAGACAACCTGGTGCTAAATCACAAAGTGCGCAAAGCAGGACTTCTTAGTTTATTTGCGGAGAATGACCTTAAGGCGCTGCGCGCCTCGGTAGCCGACACTATGCCCCCTCACTGGCTCGATGACATTGCCAACCAGCTCAACGAAAAACCAAATCAAGCCGTTCGGAATCAGGCTGCAGACCTCTGGCTAGTATCTAACACCAGCTACGATGATTTTGAATCACTGATCAAACCGCTTCTGCAGGACAACAGCGCTCTATCAGCTGATGATGGCTTCACCCTCTGGCAATCTATATACCCATCACTTTTCCTTCACCATGAGCGCGCACTGACATCCCCTAAGCCGCCTTCTGCAGTCCAGCAACGAGCCCTGACCCAAAGCAACCTGCAATCTATTTTGGAGCACCATTTTGGCAAACCCGTCATTGATGCTTTGCGCCAGCATGACAAGCTCCATATTTTGCAAAGCGAAGCTGAGCTACCCGACCACCTCAAGGGCGAATACTCACACCAGCTGAATCGAATTGCTGCAGCAACAACTGCTGATGGTTCGATCTACATGGTGGCCAACAAGATCACGGCTCAAACGGCGCCCGGTATATTCCTGCATGAGGCCGGTGAGCATGCCGGTATGGCAACGATGTTGGGGAATGACTATGGCCGCATGGTCCAGCAATTCCGCAAGCTGCTCAGAGAAGGTGATGCCTACGCTACGTGGGCGGCAATGCGCGTACCGCGCAACACACCCGACGCGAACGTAAGTAGTGAGCACCTTGCCTACCTGATTGAGAAGGTGGCTAATGACCAAGTAGCTATGCACGGTGGTGACAGTGGCTATGCACTGGGTCAGCAATGCCTGAGTAAGGTTCGTGCCTGGCTTTTCCGGTCACCTGTTGCGCGCTGGCTAGAAGAGATAAATGAGCTAGATGGTTTCACACTGCGCCCGCAAGACATCGCAGCTTTGGCCCGTGAATCTGTAAACAGTTTAGCTGCTGAGCTTGGTGACGTTCCTTTCAACGGCGATGACGCTGTTAGCTGGGTCGATGCTCTTGATCACGCGGTACTGGGTGAACTGTTTGACTCATCCTTTGATGAGCGAAAAGCAATCCTCTGCACCCTCGACGCGGAACAACTAGCCGGTTATCTATATGGCCTGCAAGCAGCGGGTGCTTACGACATAGCGCCGCTATTGGATGAATACACTCCTGCAATAGCTCGCATGGCCGCTGGTGAAATGGGTGAGCATCTGATTCCGCTGGCCGGTGAACTACTTGAAGTGGCTTTACAGACCGAAACAGAGATCCAAGTAGCCGCGCAACTTTCCGAAGCGGGCCTAGCTATGGCCGCATACCCGAATTCTGATGGTAGTCATTCACTCCAAGTCATCTATAAGAACGCCGGCGATGAAGCTCCTGATGAGACTGTCATCGAGCACTACAAGGAAGGGCAGGGGTCGGTAGGAGTAGAGCACACGAATTCTCCCATGCAGGCTGGGACATTGGCTAAACGCTCTATTCCATGCGCTATAGCTGATTACCCGGCCTTGTTTGACCGTTATTCCCCTCGTTCTAACGCCCCAGCGCCTGATGAAGCTGGGCCTCTATTTCAACTGGCGCGAGACAGTCTTACCTTTGCACCTATTGAGGCGCTACATCAACTTGTCGATGCTGGCCTTGCTGAGGACGCTGTACTAGCGCCCATAGCGCTAAGCCTGACCAATCCCATAGTGAACACACCTACTGACCCATACATCTCCTTCAAGCAGCTGCGTGAGGCTCTGGGCGACGATAGCGCCAGCTTTATCATGATGCTCAACGAGCAAGAGATTTATGGTTCTACCGTGTGGCAAGAGTTAGTACACGATACTGATTTTTCAGATCTGGCTGAGGTGTTTGAAGATGGGCGCTTGAGCCTGGATGCTCTGCATATTCCAGTCAGCAAGCTGATGGGCAGCAACACAATCAGTTTAGTGAGAGACGCTGGATTTGATGGCGCAATCTACGCTGATATCCGATCAGGCAATGCCAACACGGTATGGCAAGTATTGGACCCTGATCAAGCATCACCTATGCCTAGCAATGCTTCTGATGAAACCAGCTCGCCTGTTTTGTTTAGCCTTGGGCGCCAGTGGTATAAGTCTGCATTGGGCCAGACCATTAGCCAAATTGGCAAAATTGCTGACAAGAACGGATTGATAAACGCTGATCAAGCTAAATCTTGGTTGGCCTCCCAGCAGTCTAATGGGGCATTCAAGAAAGAAGAGGCCGAATGGGTTGGTATCAACGAATGGCTGAGCTTACAAAAGTCCAAGGTCTCCGTTGCTGACTTAGTGGGCTTTGTTGACAAAAACGGCCTACAGGTTGAGGAAGTTGAACACGCTACCTTCTCTACTGAAGTTGAGCCCCTGGTTACTCCCGAACAAATTACGGTTGCTGACTATAACGATGAGTTTTGGCAAGCAAACAGCCCCTCTGACAACAAGCTCATTTCAAAGCAGTACTTCAACTCACATGAAGAGGTCACTAGCTACGCGCTGCGCTGGTTCAATGCGCTAATTGCTGAGCGCAATGACACACGCAAGCACAACTCAAACACCACCAAGTACGAAGTCTATACGCTGCCTCAGGGTGAGAATTACCGTGAGCTTTTGCTAACGTTTAAGCAGGTATTGGGAAAAGGTTGGGTGATTGCGCACGACGCAACAGCAAGCAAAGGTGAGCCAGCATTCAGCCTCACATCACCTCAAGGTAAGACGGTGATTAAAACCGATAGCTACTCAGGGGCTGTGAAAAGCTACCGAAGTATTTTCGGTAAAGACCGGGGCTATCAGTCCTCACATTGGGACGAACGCAATGTGCTGGCACACATACGGATGAAGGACCGTGTGGATGCCAACGGTGAATCTGTTTTATTCATCGAAGAAATACAATCTGACTGGGCTCAGGAAGGCCGCGAATTCGGCTTTATGAATGACTTTCAGCCTAAGGTGCCCGTGGTTGAGGCTCGAATCATGACGGGGCATGAATTTGTTACCTCACAGGGTATGGAGCTTTACCAAGCTCAACACTGGCTCTCAGCTCGCAATGCCTCCAACGAGACTAATGGGAATGACCTAGTTGGGTTTGATGATAATTTCCTCATCATCTTTGAAGACGGTGAACCCTTCGTTATGAAGCCGGCCACAGCCGATGTAAGCGCTGAAGCCGAGGCAAAGAAATACCTGGTGCGCTTGAAGAACAAGGTCAAGTTTGAGTATGAGGGCTATGAAGATGAGCACGGGTATCAGCTACCTACTGGCCCCTTTGTCCAAAATACAAAAACATGGACCTCATTAGCCTTACGCAGAATCATGGCCTATGCCACCGAACAAGGTTACGACAAGGTGGCTTTTATAGACGGCGTGCAATCAGCTAAGCGGGCCGAGCTGAGCAACAGCGTCAGTAAGCTTCAGTTCTTCCGTGATAGCTCGGATACCTTTCAAGTTGATGCATTCGGGGGTGATGGGAGCGCGATAGTGCTCAGCAGATTTGTCAGCGCTAGCTCTCTGCCTGCGTTAGTCGGCAAAGAGCTGGCCGAACGCATGCGAAATGAGCCCCAAGGTGAACACTCATACTCTGGCCTTGATTTGAGTATCGGGGGAGAAGGGATGATTGCCTTCTATGATCAGATTATTCCTCAAGCCCTGCGCGACTTACTACGCACAGTGAAAACAAAGCCTGATGTGGTGACATTCGACAACCTGGGCGCCAGCATCAACGATGGCATGCCTATGCAGTTTGTGGGGTATGCGGTTACCGATGAAATGCGCCAGCGCGTTCAAGTGGGCCTGCCATTGTTCAGCCTCACAACGAATGACGCATTGGCCGCTAGCTCAGTGTCACCTCTAAGGGATAACTTCGAGCAATGGAGCCAAGGGACACATGCCGTCAATGCCGCTGGTGTGCCCAAGGTGCTCTTTTCAGTTGAATCAATGGCCGACGACAAGGCTGAGTTGCTGTTCGCCTCAGGGATGGGCTCTAAGCGCTTCACAGACTTTAGTAATGCATGGGATGAAGCAGAATCACATCAAAATGACGCAGCGCCATCACACCACCAAATAACGCCAAGCTATATCTCCGTACAAAACCCGCTACCTGGTGCCTCATATAAGAGCCCATTCATTACGCTAACCGCCCTAGAGAGTGCTGTCGGTCATGAAATGGCCGCTGACGTTTTCTTGCGCGTGGGCCAAGGAGGCGGGCAGCTAAAAGCTACCGGTACTGCAGGTATAAGCGGTTCTGTCTTTGAACCTGCATTAATCCCGGTCGCCTTAATACTCGATAACCCCGTGTGGGTCGAAAAGCTTAAGCAGGCAGGCTTTGACGGCGCCGTATATGCGGTCGAACACGGTTCAGAGCTGACTAACGAATATCGAATCTTTAACCAGTCACAAATGCTTAGTGGCAGGCCAATGCCTGTCATCACCAACGATAACGCCGGCGCCAGCACACGCCTTTCTAAAGTTCAGCCATACCATCCTGAGACAATGGCTAAACAGAGCACCAAGCGGTATTCAAAAACCGATTTGTCTGCCAATCGCAATAAGGTTCTGCAGCTCTCCTTTCAAGCAGGGCAAAAGTCTATTTCAACCAATTTCAACCTCGATGCTATTAGGGGTTACCGCATTGGTGGTGAGGGCAATCAGGCAAGCCAGCACATGTCGCAACAAGCCCAAAATACTGTGCGCTCCCTCGAAGACCGTATCACTCTGCTTAAAGACCGTATGGTCTGGCTTCAGAAGGCACCAGAGCGTAACGAAGAGCGTATTCAGGCTACCAAGGCCGCACTCAACGATATTCGCAATCAGTCAGATCAGATGAAGCGTTTTCCAGTACCCAATAAGCACAACCTACTGCCTTGGAAGGATCAGATTAGTAATGGGTTGCGCAAGCGGCTAAATGGCATTGTCACGCTCAAAGATGCCGAGCCCATTACCGGTATGGAAGTAGTCTGGCTTGCGGCAGCTACGCACGGTGACTTAAACAAGGCGTTAGCGCTTCTAGAGAAAGCCGGCATCAACGGGGCAGACGACTCAGGTGAGCTGGTTTTATGGAACAAAGAAACATCCCTGCTGGCTCAGCATACCCAGCAAGCAAGTACAGGTTCACGGTTTCACTTGGCGTTCCACGGAAGCAAGCACGAGTTCGATGAATTCGATCTATCAAAGATGGGAACAGGTGAAGGCGCTCAAGTTTTCGGACGCGGTGTCTACGCTGCAGGCCAAATACCCACAGCCGCGTATTATCAGCGGATGTTCGAGACCAGTGGATATTTCTACGAGCACATCCTGTACGAAACAGCGGAAGCGATGATTGAAGATGTCGTGCCAAAGATCTGTGCCCAATACCCTCAATATTTAGAATCAGCTAATGCACTGCATAAGCTGTTGGGTGTTGAGCCTACCGTGAACACCCTTGAAGCTCCGCTACGCCATTACCTAAACATCATGACATTTTCGCCCTATCACGAAGAATCGGTACGCAATAGTTACCCTGAGTTTAGCGAGATACTAGAACACGTTGGCAAGGGCGTGATGGACAACAAACATGCTACCCGTGATATCAAGGTCATGCCCGTGACTGGCGCTAGGGCGCTCAACGAGATTAACGATCTTAGCGATGGTGCTATGCGATCAGGGCTTCACCACATCGAGTCAAGGCTTCATTGGTTTGTCCGTAATGAGATGGATGATGCTGAGCTGTTAGAGGCTTTCCACACGCATTTAGAATCAGTCACAAACATCGAAGCCGCTGAAGCGGTTGTGAAAGCAATCGAAGAGAAGCTAACCACCACTGATGAGCACGGACATCTCACGTCTCAGCTCTTCGACGCCGAGTGGAACCTGAGAAAAACCAAAGACGCTGCAGAGTTTGTTTCAACCTACTGGCCTTTGACTATCCAACGACCAATACCGTCTGGGCTCATGTATCTGCTAGATATCGACATCGAGGACGAAGAATACTTTCTGCTCGATTCACCCTTCTCGGATCAATCCGATTTGGTTAAAAATGCTCTTCAAACCCTCGCCGGCAGCAGCTCTGATCTGCCGCTAAAGTTTAGAGATGAGCTAGCTAAAGCCATCTTGGCCGATGAACCTGGTGAGGTGCTTTACGAATCGCTATTCATCAATCCATTGAAGATGCGATCAGAAAAGGATTTGGTGGCCGAGGATTTTGCTTGCTCAAGCCTTGCTGGCCTGGGCGTACAGGGAATCAAATACAGAGATGGGCTTACTCGTAACAAAGACTCTGAGCATTCCTACAACAACGTGATTTTTGATACGTCTCGAATCTCAATCCTAAGCAAAACAGCTGACCTTGTTAGCCGCATTGAAGACTTTGGCTACGAGCTTGATGAAGGCCACCAAGCCAAGCTCTTGCACCAAGGGATGAGGTAAAGTTTGGGACAAGCTGTGGCTGATTCGCGAGCATAAAAAAGGGCGGTTTAGGTTCAACCTATACCGCCCTACCTAATTCTGGCATTCCCGGTTTATCAGTACACCATAGGATCATAGAAGAGGGTGCCGTACTTCTGTGTGATCTTGTTCAGATCCACTGTGCGCGCAGTGCTGCACACGGCAATGTACTGATGACGAAGGTTGGATGTCGCAGAAGGGTTGTAGTAGGGATTGAAAACCCTAATGTTGAAGTACACCTGACGAATCATGCCGCACTCTGGCGGTGCAGGCGTTCCATCAGCAGGTGACAAGCATATTACCTGAGCACATTGGGGCTCTGCGGTAGGGCCAGCAAGCGCTATTAACGGCCCCATAAAGCAAGCAACCATCACTGATCTTACTGTTTTGATCATTTCACGACCCCATAAATACATTAGCTGCGGAAAGCATTTTCATTGGCATGGTGATTGTATAATATTATTGTTCGATAGTTAATAATTGCCGAAAAACTAAGGGTGTTACTGAATGGGTCAAATCAACAAACACGCGGTAGGGGTTCTAAATTCTGAAGCAGGAAGACCCATCGCTTTGGTTGTACACGTTGGCTCCACAGTCCCTGCAATCGGGAATTGGTCATTACTCACACACTACCGATCAAGCGAATCCGGGTCTGATCTAGAGCTATTGATTGATGAAGAGGTTGAACACACCCTAAGCGGGGTGGCTCTTGCCTTACTACAAGCCTACGATTTATCACTTCCTTTCTACGCGGTAGATGGTGATAGCAACGTAATCGTCAGCATGGCGCCGGCACCTTCGATTGATGCCGTATGAGCATCAAGTCATTAAAGGAACTTGGAGCCACTACAGCCACTTTGTTTTCAAAGGGGGATACCAGCGGCGCATTGACTAAGGCCCTGTCGAGCGCGGTAATCGCGGCTATCTCAATCAGCTCATTCATACCCCAGCCTGTGCAGGCTGCAGACCTCGATCAGTCATCCTCAGTAGGCTTTCAGGTGGGCATGGATATCCTGATGCACAAAGAGAATTCGTCTAACCCGGATACCGGTTTGAATGAAAGCCGGGGTTATGACACTGACAAGCTGGTTCAGGGCTCAAAAATTGCTTCAACTGGCGTGTCAATGCTGATTTCCCCTGAAGCAGTGTTAGTCCGCCTGGGAGTCAAAACCATCGTAGGAGCTGCAGTGGGCGAGGTTTCAAATGAGTACAACAAAGGCTACCTAGCCGCTGATATCAGTGGAGCATTAGTAATTGCTGCGGCCAGCGCGACCCCATACGGATATGTCATTGCAGCTAACTCAATCAAAAACGCATACGACAACTATCAGGATCGTTTGCAAGATCACTACAATTCAACACTAAGGCAGCACACCAGCTCGATTTCAAAAATGGTGGACGGCATAGCGGCTAAAAGCTACTTGGAAGAGCGGGCACAACGCATGGCGCTTGCTGAGCCAGACCGCATTGCCGCCAACAAACAGCTGTATGAAACAGCGATGTTTGCAGCCAAAGATTCTGCACCTGACTTCCTAATGTTCCGACTGCAGCAAGAGGGCAATATTGTTCAGGAGGGAGGGGAGCCAGAGCAATGGTATACCGATTTTAGCCGGGACTTTTTTGGCGAAGAGGTTGAGGTTGCTAACAAGACAGTTGCCAGTCCAGATAAAAAAGATCAAGCGTCACGCAGCGCGATGGAAACAATGAATCAAACGCTTGCCAGCATTGAGGCCAATTCCAAATCGTCTGTTGGTAGCAAGGCCAAGGTCCACTTTGATGCCTTTGACAGTGCTTTAGCAGAAAAACCAGTAACGCAAAGCCAACCCAGCTACCCAACAATGAGATAGGTTGTCTCAGTGTTTATCCTTAAAAATTGACTTAACCATGCTGTCATCTCGCTTATCGTAGATGCGGGTCGTGCTTAGGTTTGCATGCTTCAACACCCTTTGTGCTACCAGCTCGCCATGCTCTTCGATCATCTGGGTGCCCATCGTTCTGCGGGCATCGTGAGGCCTTACAATGAATGGGATTCCAGCCATTTTTGATCTGCGCTCAAGCAGGTAAAGAATTCCACGGCCAGTAATTCGCTTCGTTGTAACCTTGCCGTTCTTTTGGATCGAGGTGAAGAAAGCCCCCCCATATAAGCCCTCAGAGCGACGAACCTGCAGCCACTCATGGATCAGCGGGATGGCCCAAGCTTGAACATACTTGATGTCCAGGTTGTTGCCTTTGGTTCTAACTCTAATTTCACCTTCGTCTAGGTTCATGGCCTCAACATCAATGCTTGCTGCTTCAGCTCTTCGCATTCCTGTACCAAATAGAACGGCGATTAACGCAGCATCACGTATGCCCTGTATACGTTCATCCTCAATACAGCACTTGAGCAATGCATCACTGTGGGTGCGTGCAACTGAGCGTCCGCGACCAATTCGATTTTGGCCTTTAGGCAGCTTCACTTCTTTAATCAACATGAACTGTGACGCCGGCATTAACCCTGATATATAGCACGCTCTACATATCCCACGTAGGGCATGCATGTAGAGGCGAATAGTCGATGGCTCAAGCACGCCTTGCATCCCCAAAATCAAATCTGAAAATGAATCTGCGGTGACCTGATACCAAGGCAAAGTCTCGACATCTTGGTTGATGGCATCGAGACCAAGACCCTTTGCAATCTGGCGTAATGCGTATCGAAACGTAGTTCTAGAAGAGGGCGAGAGTGGTGCAACAAACCGTTGATAGACCTTGCGCATCATATCTCGGTCAATGACAAGGTTACTGTCAAAGCCTTTATATAGCTGCAGATCGGTCATTTATCGGCGCCTTTAGCGTGAGTATCCGACATAAAAATACCTGCGACCTTCCGCTTTATTGAAGTGAATTCTTCCGCACTGACAACGGTTAAAAGGTCAGGGGAGGGTGGCGATGGATGGGGGTCGGACACCCCACCTTCGCGCAATAGTATAGATAAAACTCGACCGCGACCTTTCAGCTGAAGCTTAGGCTGATCATCGCCAGCGAAAAGGTGGCGGTGCAGGGTGACGGTAACTCCCTTGCCATGTAACCAATCAAGCAAGCCGATTAGTTGGGCGACAAGCTCTCGCTCAACTTTGGAGCCAACCGGGAAAAGAAGGCGGTCGCTCACAGATGGGATTAACGCTACATGGCCCAGCTCGAAAAACTTAGAACCTGGCTGTTGATTGGTGACGGTGGCCATCGCAAGCATCGGTTCGGAAATAGGGCCATATCGCTCAACGTGACCAAAGAACCCCATCGACTTGCCATCAAGCAATGAGAGCTTACGTGACTTAGCTCCATTAACGCGGTCAAATAGAAGACCCATTGGCCGCGTGGCTGCTTTCTCATAACCGGCCAGCCTTTTACCTAGCTGAATCATTCGCGGCATATCAATCTTGGTATCCATCGCATTGGATAAAGGGATACCTTGAGCAAGAGAGTATCGTTCAGAAACCCGCCTAATTCGTGCAAACTGCTCTGAAACTGATAATTTATGCGCTGGATTGTAGTCATTCAGCCTTGCGTCATCACAAAGCGTCAATAATAACGACAAAATAGGCTTTTTGGGGCCTGTTTTAGCGTTCGCGCTGCTACGTGAAATCTGAGGCGTTTGCAGGGTCTCAGTGCTGCTAAATTCAACGTGCAGCGCAATTTGATCACTGCTGTCAAAGCGTACCGTACTATGTGTACTGGCGTACTGTACAGTACGGTTACCACTTTGGACCGACTTGCCACAAATGCAACCTGGTGCATGCGCGTCATTGCCGGGATTGTTCCTGAGCACCAGCCTGCCTGAATCTAGCAAAGCAACGTGCATCACCGGTGCCGGCGCCACGCAGTCACAAACGAGCCAATTGTCCTCTTGTCGGATCTGCCGCAAAAGTCGATTTGCACGCTCTGTATCTCTGCCACTTAGACTCTGATCACAAAACCCATGAACCAGAGATTTCTCATCTGCCGATAGAGAACGAACGTGCTGCCGTGTACGGGTAACAATCAGCATTGATGCATCTCCTGATCCATGTCGGGTTTTATTACTTCCTCAAATAGACATTTAGGGAAGTAATAACTATAAAGTATAAGGGTGGCACTGCCACCCTTTAATTTGGTTGAAACCAGCGCTACATCGACGGCCCTGTATTGACTCGCAAAATGCTAGGGGTCGGAACACTATCACCAACCCATAGGTCATTCGCCAGGAACATAAGAAGCTCGCGATCTTCTTCGTTATCGCTAAGGTTGATGATCTTATTTACCTTGTCGAAGGCAGCGATATTGTCAGGAGCCCGACCAGCGCTCATGTCGGCTAAGGCGCTATCGCGAAAAACGTCCTGCAGGTGCTTCATAAAGATGGGTAAGTGAATTAGCTTTTCCGAATCAAATGGATTCAAAACATTGATATCAAATAAGGATTTATCGAATGCTTCTTCAGTCATCATAGATTGCAGAAATAATTCAGCATACGCATGAGGCAGTAATGATTCAGAACGGTCGCTGGCATCATCTCCAACATCTAGCCGATCATAATAAAGCTGATCTTGAATCCACTCGTAGAAAGCTTCATAGCTTTGGTAATTTGTGATTTCATCGCCGTCAAGAATCTCATCAATCGTATCTTTGATGCCATTGATCAACTCACGATCAAGGGGATTCTCAAGTAACGGGATTATAGAAGTGAAGTTTGGATGAGCACTTTGCTTAGGGTTAGCCTGAAGCCTAGTCTCCACCTCTATCAACAAACCATCTTGAAAATCAGCACTCCAATCCTTAACAGCTAGCTGTAGATCTTCTAGACTTTTGAAATGACCTGTTCTATTTAGTCGCAAACCGTCTGACTTACTTAGCGAAGCAAACAGTGGCCCACTTGGATCAGGCAATAAGGTTTCGTCAGCATCATTAATTGCGAAGACCTCAAGCCCGATATCATCTAGCTCAAGATGAACCCCCCAAAAACCGCCACCTGTAGAGGTTACGTCCCAACCTTTTGACTCAAAAAAATCTTTAAGCGTGACCCCATACCGGCTCAAAGTGTCTTCATTTGAGTTATTGTCAGGATACCCATTTATATCGCTCATAGTATCTCCTTAAATAAGAAACGTAATCCTTTACAGCTCTACGCTGTACAGAGTTTCGCCGGTGCGAACATCGACCATATCAATTAGCTGAGGCTTAATTTGAACAAAACGATCATGCTTGATTGATCCTGGCTTACGGCCAGACAGAGACTCGACATAACCATATACAGCTAGTGACAGCGAACCAGCCGCGATTGTTGAATCAATCTTGGCTCTTACGTCCTGATCTTCGACTGTGATTTTATCAAACCCACCTTTATATACGAATCCGTGCTGAACCTTGCTGCCGTTGAAAGCTCGCGGTCTTTCTACCCGCTCAGTTGAAGACACTAAACCATCAGGCAAGATGTAACCGCCCTCTTCTTCGCTATATGAGACTGTGATTGCTGGAGTAAGTTTTTCAAAGACACGATCTGAATAGTTTGTATTATCCAGTGTCACTTGTAATTGATCTTCGAGAAGCTTGAGTGCTTTGGCCTGATCGTCAGATGGATACTGGTCAGCGCGATCCTTCATGAAGACGGCACTCTTGCCCGACTCAGCAAACAGGTCAGCGCAGTTACATGACCCTGAACTAACAACCTCCAGCGCTGGCTCAGCCCAAGTACGTTTCTTGTGGTAGATGTTGAAGGCCGACCGGTCTTGGCTCATATCCGAATATTCTTCACGCGCAGCGCGATCAACCGGCTCAAAGTGGTAAACCCAGTAAGACGTGTTACGCGCAACCTTGGGCAAGCCATCTTCACCCAGCTGATCATCACCACCCTTCTGAATTGTTTCTGGCGCTGCAGATGATGAGGAAGGCGAATTATTGCCTTGAGTTGCCGCTTTAGAATCAGCTTCTGAATCACCTCCACAACCGGCCAAAATAATTCCTGCTGAGAGTAGAACTGCAGTGGTTAATCCACGATAGCTAGCTGTCATTTTCTGCGCCCCGATATAGAAGTATGCTTCTTATAATACATGTTAAATCCAACACCACAAGACATTTTAAAGATTTTTACCTTATTTAATATTATTATACCGTCAACATATTAGAGCATTTTGCTCATTTTGATAGGTCTCAATACGGCGTTATCCACAGATTCTGTGAATAAACCTGTAGATAACTCGTTCATGCACCATGCTAGGGTTTTCACGGGCCTTGATCAATAAGTAACCAACTGGAGCAATTATGGCGGGTAGTCAGCAAGATCAAAGCAAAGCGTTGACGGTTGGCCGCATCTATTTTCAAAGCCATCTTTCTCACGATACCGCTAGTGCCTATGTCAGCAAACGCCGCCTAAGCTCATCCGATATCCGTAAATTTGAAATCGGTTATGCACCAGATCAATGGCGCGGGCTTGTTGATCACTATAGCTCTCACCGCATTCGTTTAGCGGCAGTCGATGCTGGGTTACTGACAACCCCTGAACACTCAAACAGGTTACTGGACTTCTTTAGGAACCGGCTAATCTTCCCCATCCGCGATCATCATGGTGACCTGGTTGGTTATGGTGGCCGCACGCTTAGTGACGACCCAAAAACACCAAAGTACATCAACACACCAGAAACTGAGCTATTCAACAAAAGTGAATTGCTATACGGATTACACCAAAACAAAGCCGCCATCCAATCGTCAGGTGATGCCGTTGTTGTTGAAGGTTACATGGACGTTGTTGCGCTTAGCAGGCATGGCTGTCCGCTTGCCGTCGCGCCTATGGGAACTGCCCTTACTCATCAACAGATCAGCTTGCTCATTGATCAAGGCATTAAGTCGATTTGGATATGCCTCGATGGCGATGCAGCGGGCCAGAAGGCTGCTGAGCGTTCTATTGCTGTCATCATGGACAGTTACGACCCTCGTGTTTGCATTCGCCTTATGAGCCTTCCTGAAGGCCATGACCCAGACACATTCATGGAGGCCTTTGGGCTAGAAGCTTTTAACGAACTAAAAGGCGAGGCAAAAGACCTCCCCTCCTTCATAGACGATATCTGCCAAAATGGACGCCCTTGCCTGTCGCTTGAGGATAAAGCGTCATACATGCTGCGGTTAAAGCCCTACCTCGAATCCTCATGCGGAATCCTTAAGGACACCCTTTTACATCGAGCTTCTAAGGTCTCAGGCCTTACTATAAGCGACATTCAGGAATCTTTCGGCTTTCATCAGGATGAGGCAGTTGTATCGAAATGGTCACCGATGATTGCTCACGCTGCACGCGCAATAGTTCATAGGGATGACGGGAAAGATATCGCTCGTACTGTCAGTGATTTCCAGCTTACCGGCCCTGGCTTTGATGAGCTTGAAGCTTTGTGTGTTGAGGTTATAAGTGACAAAAAACCAAGTGGTTTATTAGCACAATACGCGCGAGCGCATGGTAAGCAGAGCGAGCTGGAAGACAGACTTATTAGCTCAGAGCTGCTCCCCTTCCTGCGTAGCAGTAGCATTGACCAAGCTCTAGAGAAGGTGCAGAACGCGCCATACGACCATCAAGCGCGTGTTGATATAAAAAAGGCCTTAGGTATTGGTTAGTGATTCATCGACATATCGTTTGTTAGAAAAGTCTTTACGGCCTCGCCCAGCTCTAACAAGCCGTCAAATGTGCTCTCACTCCCTTCAGGCTCATTCATAGTTGAACCTGCCTGCGTTTTTAACCAATTCAGCTGTTGTAGCGTTAGCGCGAACGCTTTATCCACTTGGCCGGGGCTAAGGTCTAATGAGTGAATCACTCCTTCTCTTGACTGGCTGTCACCTGCGCTAAGGGCGGTCACGAAAACAGTAGCCGGTAGGTAAGAGAGAGATTCATTTTGAGTCAGAGCAATAACGGTCCCGGTACTTTGATCGAGCAGCCCTTTACGCCAAACAGCTAATCCACTGGCGTTAAACATAACCTCGCACGCCGTTGATCGCCTTCCAACGATTGGCTGAACCATGATTGCAGCCTTCAGCTCATCTAGCAGGATAACGCCGACTTTTTTACCAGAACAGTGCAGAAAAAAACCACCCACTTCGCTCGACCAGACCATCTTTGCAGGTAAAGCCGAACCTAATGTGTCTATGACCTGTGAACCAAGCACTACCGTCATGCCTGCAAGGTTAGCCTCCCCCTCAACCCCCTCAATTAGCAACCCTATAAAAGCCGAATTAAAGGCGACGTAGGCAATTCCACTGACATTGGTGGCTTCTAGGCCTGAAATCTTGAAAACCGCTTTATACATTGATGCGTCCTTAAAATCCCGTATAGTGTTATTAAATCATATTTAAGGTCGGCTAACCTAATGAACACTTATTCTGACGGTGCAATGCATCACGTAACTGATGTTCTTGAATCACGAGCGGCTGAAATGGGCTGCTTAGCGTTCAGCCTCAAGGATGAACCCATTCCCGCTGATGTTGCTATGGAAGCTAGCGGCCCTCTTCTATGGGCTCTTGTACTGCATTCAACCGCTATTGCTCAGCTTAGCGGAGCGTCAAAACCAAACGAGGTTAATTTCTTACCACTAACAATCGCGAGTGAGCCCGACGCTCCTTATGGTAGTGAGGCGCGTATTCAACAGGGCAGGCTCCCGATGGCCCTTGCACTCAACCTACTCGATGCCGCTCTAGAGCACGCTATTTGTGTGGGCATGCACAACCTGGGCTACAAGCCATCTGAATGGGACCAGCTGCCCGAGAACGAGCGCGTCATCCCTCTAGAGCCTTACTTTGCTGATCTACAAACCAGCTGGGTTACCGAAGCTTTAGAACAAGGCGATACCAAGGACCAAATTCTAAATTGGCCTACCCTGCTCGATTTTCAAACCTTGGAATCAGCTAAGCCCGGTGCTGCGCTCTCAAAGGATTCGAGCTTGAACCGCAGTCGCATCTTAAACATGTCGTCACCAAGCTAAGCAGGCAATAAAATGACAAAAGGTATCCCTCTTGATTTATACCTCAGCCAGCAATCACCATCAGGCCTTAGCGAAGATGAGCTGGACCGCCAGCTAAGCTCGATGAGTGACATTCCGGTCACGTCAAAAGCTAATCCCTCAGGCTCCGCAGCTAGCCACAAAAGTGATATCGAGCTTCTTCTAGCCAGCGCGATGAGTGAGATAGGCGAGGAACAAGATGCCTACAACGAAATCGACTCCGCTATTAAAGCTGCAAGTCATGGCGTAAAAGTTCTCTCGCCCCTATTAGCAGCGGCCTCGAAGTGGACAAACCCAGATACAGAGCCCGATAAATTTGAAGCTCTTGTTGGAGAGGTTCTTAGCAGAGTCAGAAACGATGCTCTAAAGGTTATTCAGGCATACGGCATTGGCCCTGCAGACGCGCCAACTTGGCTGACATCTCAAGTCAGCGGTCAAATAATGACGCTGCTAGTCTCAGCTATTGAGCGGAACAACGGTGCGATCTTAGAACCCGGTGATTCACGATACCTGCAGCCCCTCATCAACTTAGGTAAGAAAGCAGCGGGCATTAGTGAATCGTACTACAGCTCACCATCCGACCCGAATTGGCAGCTGATCAATTCACTGACGATGGCCACAGCCGATGTTATGGCTGAGTACCACTCATTTAATTACTTCAGGACCGACGCCGAATCTGTGTCTCAGGAAATCACTGACTTTCTTGATGATCGGGTAATTCACGGCACGCTTAATGACCTAACCGAACGATTTAACCTTGGGGCAAAAGAGAAAGCCTACCTTGGCGTCAGCCTTCTACATCAAGCAGGGCGAACGCTAGCTAATTCATGGGCTAATAACATAAGCCAGACGCTTGGGTACGTTAAGGGCCTCAGCAAAGAACAACAGCGTGAGGTTGTCTTGAGTGGCTGTCCTTTAGATGAGGTCTTCAGTGACTTCAACAATGTCTACCAAGGCCTCGAAATCTCAGCGCTCAGCGCTCTGCGAACTCTCGCACCGGGCCGTGAACAAAATCTGGAAATTAAGCATGCACAATCTCCTGTTTAAAGCAGTAGCAATCAGCCTGTTTGTGACGGGTATAGCCACACAAGCACAAGCCGATGAGCCAATAACGCCTCTAAGCTATCAATGCCTACAAGATGTCTCTCAACGGTACGGGATTCATACTGATGTCCTGTTCGCCATTCTGATGGTAGAGGGCGGCACTGTAGGCAAAGACAACGCTGGCAATACCAATGGCACCTACGACATAGGCCCATTTCAAATCAACTCGATGCACCTACCTGAGATACGGACGAAGGGCATCACAGAGTCACAGCTGCGTAATAATGGATGCACCAATGCCAATGTTGCCGCATGGATTCTTCAGCGCTCTGTGATGAATGAGCGTGTTCTAAGCGGCATCAACGATGAAGACTCATACCTTAAGGCATTAGCTCGATACCACTCTGCAACCCCAGTACACAACGAACGATACGCAGGCCTGCTGCGAAATGCCTTTAGCCGACTGTACGCAAGTCAGGGGTCTGCGCGATGAATAAGGGTCCAGGCGGATATGAAGCGTCCGAAGCCTTTTTCTTCCCTATCATTGCACTTCTTCTGGTTGTCGGCCTGTGGTTCTTACTGAAGACCCCATTGCTCTATATCTGTTTTTATAGCTCATATTACATGTTTGGTTTCTATCAACATTTGACCTGGCTAATGACGCAGAGCGAAATCAATACGCTCATCAATGCCAAGGCAGCGATACCATCTGTAAAGCCTCCCGAACAGGGTCTCAGCGCTCTGATAATGCTCATGGAGATACATGGGTACATTCTGAGATGGCTGGCTGTTCCTATCATGCTCTGGGTGGGTTTCAGATCCAAACGGCATGTCGTTAGATTTAAATATCGTCGTGACATTAAATCCGTGTACGACCTAATCGACATCCAAGCAAAGCACTTCCCTGCAAGCGCAATCATCAAAGGTAAGAACCTGCTTGCTACACATCCCTACAAAGGCCCGTGGGCCACATATACCCTCCCCCTCGACTTTGCGCTTGATAATCAGCTCTTATGGACATCCACAAAGCGTGTTACAGGCGCTGACACCTTAGACGAAAACAAGATGGCGCCTATCCCGGCGTTCTTGCCCGATGAAAAGCTTCAGCACTTCAGAGAAAAGCGGTTAATGCTCCCTTCCTGGCGTTATGTTCTGTTAAGCCTGAAGCGCGCAAACGCTCTTTTCATTCAGCAAACAGGTGAACTCTGGTCAGGCTCAGGAAAGCTACCTCCCCTAGAGAAAGCGCTCTATGCAGCGTTCTGCGCGCAAGGGTGTGGTGAGCAAGGTGAGGCTTGGAAAATGATTGAGCAGCTTGGATTTAGCTTTCGTGAAGGCAAGCGAGACGCTAAGGGCAAGCTAGTCACTCCGCACTATGCAAATACTACGGGCACCGATGAGATGCTCAAAAAATACGGAAATCGAAAAGATATCCTATCCATCACCTACCTACATGCTCATAAAAACAACGTCCTGACTGCCACCTTGGCATTAGCGCGCAAAAAAGGGCGCTTGATGCATGCAAATTTTCTCTGGCTAAAGCCGGTAAATCGAACCTTGTGGTACGCACTCTGCGGTCAAGGTGGGCAAGTTCCCTACTGGGAGGCTGCAGGCCCGTGGGCGCACGCTCAAGTAGAAGTGAAAATGGGTAGAAAGATACCAAAGCCAATGGTTGCCGGCGCAGTTCATGCGCTGAAAACAACCATGTCAAAAGAGCACTGGATTGATCCTGGCGAGTACAGCGAAGAATTCCAAAAACAGCAAGTGGTTGCAGCAAACGAATTGCTAACCAAAGAATCTGAGCGGGCTAATCGCAGAACACGTACCGGCACCCATCAGGGTGGCCAGCAAAGCATGTTGGGAAATACCTTTGCTACACCGCAAAGACGA
Organism: Pseudomonas sp. GW-45; assembly: GCF_056896675.1. Taxonomy (NCBI): domain Bacteria; kingdom Pseudomonadati; phylum Pseudomonadota; class Gammaproteobacteria; order Pseudomonadales; family Pseudomonadaceae; genus Pseudomonas; species Pseudomonas sp. GW-45. The sequence goes on from NZ_JBXHBH010000002.1 coordinate 75,357, forward strand.
AAGAACGGTGCGACTGAGGATGATGAACCATGAGCAAGAACGAAATCATTCAAAAGCACCAAGAGGTAAGCCAAGCTAGGACTGTTCTAGATCCCCGTTCGTTTTGGAAGAGAGTATGGGACTGGTTTGAAAAGCCTTGGATTCCGCTAGCATGGGCCTTAATCGCGCTACCTATTATCGTGATACAGCCAGCCTTTATCGTCCCTATGATGCTTGTACAGCTCATTTTGTGGATGGCCGTGGGCATGAATCCTGACACGTTACCAATCCACCTCCCTATGGACGCGAAAAAGGATGACCTTAACGATCCAAAGCCTGGTGATGGCAATGGATACTACAAGGCTCGCGGTTCATTCTTTATCGGTCGAATAATTGGTACAGGCATTGAGGTCTGGGCCTCGTTCAAAGCTCTGACACAGCACTTCCTTATCCTCGGCACCACTGGCTCAGGGAAGACCGAAAGCATTGTGAGCTATATCGTCAATTATTTGGCTGTCGGTTCAGGTGTAGCGTTTCAGGACGCGAAAGCTGCACCAAAGGCCATGATTCAGATGGCAACATTCTGCCGGATTTTTGGTCGCGATGATGACTTTAGGGTTACCAACTACATCACCGGTAACACCTCAGATAAACGCGACCCAGCCGAACGCCTTTCAAACGATGCAGCTGTATTTGCAAGGGGCTCCGCCGAATCAAATACTCAGCTCCTGATTGCGTTGCTTCCACCAAGCGAAGGCGACAATAAGCTCTTTTCAGAGCGAGCAATTGCGTTGGTATCTGCGGTTATGCCAGCTCTGGTAGACCTACGCGGACAAGCAAAGGTGCAAATCGACCCAGCTGTAATACGGAAATTCATGGGGTTTAAGCAGTTCTGTGACTTGTACCGTAATAACTTCATTTCAATGCGCTCGCGTAATGCAATGTTGGCCTATTTGGAATCGCTGCCTGGCTTCGATGAAGCCAAAGAAGTATCCAAACAGCCTGAAGAGGTTTCACGCCAGTTCGGCTTCGCACAAGCGTATTTCACGCGCTCACTGGCATCTCTATCCGACACCTACGGCCATATCTATCTGACGGCCCTTGGTGAGATTGACTACCAAGACGCAGTACTGAACGGAAGAATTCTGATGACTCTTTTGCCATCAATGGAGAAGTCAGGCGACGAACTAGCGAACCTTGGCAAGATCGTTTTAACAGCCACCCGCAACGGCATGGTCGTAGGTCTGGGAACCGCATTTGAAGGTAGCGCAGACGATATCGTCCACAACCTGCCAACAAACTCAGACATCCCCTATGGGGTAATGAATGATGAAAATGCGTACATGCTGGTAGAAGGCCAAGAGATGATTAACGCTCAGGCACGGGGCCTTGGTTTTGGGGTAATGACAGGGACGCAGGATGCCCCCGGCATGCTTGAGAATATTTCAAAGACAACGAAACAGATCATGGCGAACTCTGCCTTCAAACAGATCATGTACCTGGATGACAAAGAGACGACTGAGCTTGCCATCGAATTTTCTGGCGATGCCCAAGTTATGTTCCGCAATCGCTTCAACCTCAAGGGCGACCTTGGAACCATGTACGCCGATGAGGGTGTGACCATAGAGCGGCGTAAACGTCTGGATTCAACAGCGATCAAGCGCCAAGGGTTAGGCCAAGCCTTCATCATGTACCAAGGCCGTATTCACCAAACACAAGTTTTTAACCACGGCATTCAGGAGAGACACAAAGACCCAACCATGTGTTATTTGGGTCACTGGTATTCGGTACGGATGCCAAAGGTCCGCTTACCTGACGTTGATATGATGATGGAGTTGATGGAGCTGGCACCGGATATCAAAGAGTGGCAAGAGCTTGCCGTCATGGTAAGTGACGACACTCGGATGATGCTGTCCGAAATGACAACTTACTTTAGCTCAATGTTGCGCATCAACTCGATATCAGCTGCGTACCGTAAATCAGCAGGTCTGATGGAGATTCTTGAATCTGTAAACGGTAGAGAAGAAGACGACGACGACTTAGGTTTACTGGACGATTCAGATTCAATTGTTGGTGTATTAGCAAAGGTTTTAGAAGCACCACTAAATAGCTACCGAGACGCACCGGCTTTACTCGCGAAAATGTCCGAAGATGACAGTATCGCGGAGGTCAAACTAAGCAAAACAGCCGAGCGTGTGAACCTCGCTATGTACGATCCAAACGACGACGAAGATCTATTCAATCCAACAGATGATGATCGAGATGATGGCGGAGCCGGGACAGGCGGGATGGGTAACAAGCCTGAGCACAATGCAATAACTGACGTTGAGTCAAGCGATAGCCTGCTCAACATGTTCCTCGACGAAAGTGACTCCTTAGAGCCCGGTGGCAGCACGGCAAGCGAACCGGCTATAGCTGTTATGGGTTCAGATCCTAATAATCAGCCAGCAACGGCTCAGACCGAATCACTTGTGGTCCCTACAAGCTCGATGGCAAGAGCTGTTGAAAGAAATCTCCACAACATGCCTTGGATGGCAGGCTCTGTTGAATATGAGCAGTCTTATGACGCGCTCGTTGAGACCGAAATGCGATTCAACTCCAATGAACTGTCTGCAAAGACAAGCATTGAGCAAGGTCTCGACTTCCTTGGTCAGCAGCTGGTGTATCCAGAAACAGACATCAAGAGCGCAGGCCTAGACATCAAGACTGCACGAGATTTGTTAGCTCCCCTACTGAATAAAAAGGGTTAATCAATGGACAGTTACATTCGTGCGAACCTAGCTCCAGGAGAACACATAGAGCATATCGCTAAGCCTCACTGGGTCGTTTTTCTTGGGGCCGGAATGTGGGCGGGCTTCGGTTTAATAATTAGCATTGCAGGGAGCGCTTTCGATGGGCTGTTCCCCGTCCAAGTTCTTGCAGCCCTCGCCTATGCAGCATCGCTTGTGCAGCTCGTGGTCAGAGGCATTTATTATTTCTCAACTGAGCTTGGCGCTACGAATAAGCGTGTGATCGGGAAAACAGGTCTAATCGCGCGAAACACCTTCGAGTTCGATAACTACCGAGTTGAGTCTGTAAACCTTGATCAATCAATCGCCGGCAGGCTACTCGGGTACGGCACGTTGACGATTCGCGGAATGGGAGGTACGCCAGTAGCACTAGCGGCAATCAACAATCCTGTCGCGTTTCGTAACGCTCGATTGGAAGTTTTAGAGAGGATCAAGCAAGAAAATTAAGGATGTTGGATGGCGCCCAGAAAGGGCGCCGAACAAATGCGCAGACTGAAATTAGCGCTTCAATCGCGGGACGCCCAACCTTCAACGACTCCACGCCCATACTGAGCAATCCAAGCCTTTACACGCTTATTAGCACGGGTTTTGGCGATAACCTTCTCCCCGCTATTCGGGTTGGTATAGGTCACCGGCGCGCTCTTTCTACGACTAGATTTAGCTGAAACCTCAGACTCGTTTTTGATGTTCAACACCGACAGAACCTGGTTAGGGGTCATGTCGTAATCACTCATCAGTTTCTTTAGGCCCTCAGTGAAACCCTTCTCTTGCTTGAAGGCCTGTGATTCCTCTAATTGGGATAGCTCGGCCTTCAGCTTTTCAAGTGCTTGCAGCTTAGTTCTATGTTCAAGATATAGAGACATTATTCATCCTCAGTTACGCTTTTATTGCCCTGTGAGTCATACCAAGACACTCAAGATAATCGTTAAAAATAGAAGGGTCAGTAGCCATTAAAGGGCTTGGTCGAATCACCTGTCGGTGCATATTACTAGATAAAAAGAGATTTGATTCATATACAAATTGGCTTGCGCGTGTCCCATCATCGGTAAGTGGCGGGCTACCTGCAGAGCCACCTTTAAGCCAGTTAGCCAAAATATCATCTGGCGGGCAGACAAGGAAAAGCTTTTCACGAACCCGCGTCATCCCTACATAAAAAAGCCGGCGCTCGTCTTCAAGGTGTGCAGACATCATATCAAATGAAATGACCTTATCCTTTTGAGCCTTCATCTTCATTGGAAACCGACCCTGAGCGAGCCCGATCATCATAACAACCGGCCATTCAAGTCCCTTTGACCTATGAATGCTTGTGATATGAATAGCGTCAGTTGAGGATTTCGCACGATCTGAAAATGAACGTAAATCATCAATGTGGTTTAGGAAACCAATAAGCGACAAACCACCGAACTCTTTAACGTAATTCTTAAATGCGAGAACTAGAGATATGGCATCATCCGCATCAGCAGCACTAGACATTGAGTTTTTAATTAATGTCTCGATGTCGAGCTGACTACAGATCGAGTCTAACAATTTAAAGGGGTTTACCTGCTTAGCTTTAGGCGTGAGGGCGCGAAGCTTATTCCAGAGCAATCTTTTTTCATGGAGTTTTTCAGAAAGAAGACCTTCAGTTTTTTTCAAGTGAGATGAAGCGAAGGTAGCGAAGCCGCGACCCTGATCAGGCTCATTTAGAACACATGCACAAAGCTGCTTGGAGTGCTCGAATGACTGTAGAAATGGTGGGCACTGAATAATCTTGCGTAGCTCAAAAATAGACTTCATATCGGGCTCACCAACATACGCCCTGGGTGCAATGCGGCCAGAGGCAATGCCCATCCAACCAAGAAGAGAGACGATCCACGGATTATCAAGGACCGAAGCGTTGTCACCTCCTTCTAGACGAAAAGGAATGCATGATTCTAAAAGGCTGAACTGAGCAGAAGCCGTGTGAGAGTAAGCACGGGCCAGCAAGACAATATCGTTAAGCTTGCGCCCAGCTGTAATCTCACGATTGATGGTGTCTTTAACAGGATTAGTCTTAGGGTGCTCGATAAGAAGCGTTAGGGAAGTGACTGGCGCTTGATCACCTGAAATACAAAGCTTATCAGCTCGATCCGTATTGTTTGTGATTACATAGTTTGCTGCACAGCTCAACGAGTGACCGTAACGCCAAGTTCGCGTTAGCCTGTAGCTAATCGCACCGGGGAAATCGAGCAGGAAGTCACGCAGGATATAAGACGGCTTTGCACCCCTCCAAGTATAAATCGTCTGGTCATCATCACCAACAACCATCACGCGCGCGACAGAGCCCGCTGTGAATCGAATTAGAGCTTGCTGGGCCTCGCAGATATCTTGGTACTCATCAACGATAATATGCTTGTAACGATCTGCTGCAGCTGCTGCAGCTTTGGTGTTTGACTTCATTATCATAACGGGGTCGTAAATCAAATCTGAAAAGAAACGCAGCTCAGCAGACGCACGAGCCTTCTCAAAAATAGCGTAATAATCAATGAACCAGATGTACTGTGAAGGCCAATCACCATTAGCCCAAACCTGACCGGGCGTTAAAAGATCACTTTTAACGCGGTCAATGAACCCTAAAAAGGCATCAGCCACAAGATTCGGGTATTTGTGACCACGGATTTCGCATTCTTTTTGGATCACCTTTGCAGTGAAATACCGTGCCCTATTCGGATTGGCGTCAAACTCCCAAGCAGGCGCAAAGCCTGAAGCAACAAGCCGCTTAAGCGTAAGAGTACCCAAGCGATGATAGGTGACCGATAAAGGTGAATTGCGCTTACCTAAACGTTTCGAGAGCTTATCTGACATCTCCTCTGAAGCAGCTTTGTTGAACATCACTGCAATGAGATGTGCTGGATCGACCCTCTTAGCTTCAATGAGGTATGCGATACGCTCAATCATCGTAAATGACTTACCGGAGCCCGCAACAGCGAGGACTACAGCATGCTTATCAATAGGATGCACAACAATTGCGGACTGCTCAGTAGAAAGTGGCATAAATCAGGTCAAGGCGCGGTGCAAAATTGCTTAGCTTCTACAACACCACAATCACTATTGCTAACCTCAAGCCACCCATAGCCAGCAACATGAACGTGCATCAAAGGCTTCCAGGTAGTCGCATCAATGTCATCAACACTCAAACGGACACCAGAAATATCGTGAGCTACGCCATTAGCACAAAAATTAGTAACAGATAAAGTAACGTTCCAGTCCTGACCAGCATCGCATAGGTACTTAGTAGCTTCCACACCAGTACGCATCATTGAAATATCCAGTTCCATTTGAGAAGCTGATGCAACAACGATAGGGCTTTGAACAACGGATGTTCCCCACAAAGGCGCAGTGGCCGATGAGTCATAACGCTCAAAAGTAGATTCAGACCCCATACCGTTATTTAATAAAATCTGCCCTGAATAAGTCGAATCTCCAAACGTATCTTTGTACCAGCTCGCCGCATGAGCCAACACCGGCATTGAAGCCAGACCCAAAGCTGATGTGACGCAAAGAGCTTTAAATATTCCAGTAACAATCATATTTTAAATCTCCAATCTAGAACATTCGTGATTATAAAAGTCAACTTCAGTCACCGTTAATTGCTTTGCGCCAGTAATAGAGGCTGTAGAGCTTGTTGACTACAGCTGTAGGTGGGGAAACCTCAGGATACCCAATATCCTGCTCAACTAACTGAACATTAATCGGTTCACGGTTTAACCAAATAACAGTGGCCCATACGTCACGACCTCCTACCTGGCCGAGAACAAGATAAAAGTCTAAACGTACTGACTTAAGCTTAAAGCCTTCAGCCCATTGTTTAAATTGGCCACGATTTTGAACGACAACATTAGCTGCTTTTATTATCCGACGCTGCTGCTGCCCATTTGAATAGATTTTAACAACCATCATGTCACCAACAACACGCTCAATATAGCCTTGATATGATTCTGCTTTCATGACTTCTAAATTAGCCTGATCACCAACCTTTGCAGCCCATACACCAGCATAATAAGTATAAACAATTCTGTTTTTAACGCTTTCAAGACCAAGTGCTCTACCTACCGATGATGATGATACAGACCAAAAGGAAACAGAAAGAATCGCGACTAAAAACAACCAGGATACACGCGCAGACCATCTGGCCGCAGTCGGATGCTCGTATCTCCATTGAGTATAGGCATCAAACAATTCAGACGACCCACTATCGTTTGGTTTAGGCTTTTTCAAAATCATCTTCTGTAGATTATGATGCTCTGCTTTATGTCTTCTTAAACGCTTATCCAGATCAGCAATTCGCTGATCAAGCTGATCATCACTCATCAACTGCTCCTAGAATCGCTCAAACTCTACGCTAAGATCATCATTAGCAACTGAGAGGATAACATTGTTACCGGAAAGCCCTTTCAACTTTGGGAACAGAATCTCTTCAGTTTGTGTGTCACGAATAGGCATAGTTGTGATTGATTTGCCCCAACCCCAAAAGTCACCATTTACAACAGCACCAAGTTTATTTACACCACCAATGAGCGGTCTATAGTTGAGTAGAAAAAGCTGACTAGTCGTTGCAACTTGACTTTGTGAGAGGTTTCCATTATCTGATTCTGACTGTAGGCGCTCTTGTGCTACCTCGGCTGGAACTGAGAAAACTGGCTCTCTGAAAGCAGCCTCAATCAACATATCGTTCAATTGAGTGACCTCTACAGCTTGTACATCAGTTTTAGCCTCAACAAGAGGAAGATCTTTAAATTTCGCACTAATCGAACCTTCTATTGGAGAAGAATTAACTTCGCCATATACAGGTTCATATTGAAGCTCAGCAGTACGTCCTGAAATAAGATTCCAACAAACAACAGATGCAAAAACACCCGCAGCTAATACTAATAAGTTCAAATGCTCTGAGCTGAGACTATTTTCAATTTTCATGTGCGTACCTTCAAACAAAAATCATTAACCTCAGCAAAAGGCTTTCTCGAATCTTTATCAAAGCCAATTGCAACCGAACCAATTGAAATATCTTTGCGCTCTGAAACAGATCTTAGGCCCTGACGTAGCTGACCGATATTATTTGCTTTAACCGTTAGGAAATTACCCTGGCTACCGATACAAAGCTTCTGAAGCCCAACATCAACTCCTTGGACACTTATTACATCAGAACCTGTTTGTGAAATAGTGTCAGCATTAACCATCAGACCATAGCGTTCAAGATCAAATCCACGGTAAAGCTCGACTAGATCGTTAGTGTTATCTGATGAAGTAAAGGTTCTTTCCCATACAGCATTAACTGGTTGTAAAGCCTGATAAGCTGCTTTCCATTCAGCTAATCTTTGATTGGCTGAAAGTTGACGATCTTTGATTACATTAATATTGTTCACGGCTGACGGTATTGAAGCGATGAATGCCGACGCAAAGCTAATACCAACAATTAAAGAAATCATTTTTTTAGTTAGCATGCGGTTTACTCCCCATTAACTGATAACGCCAGTAATCACGCTCAATTTCATTAGAAGCAATTACCTCTTCACGATGAGAGACTAAACGAAAGTCAAAACCAGAGGATTCGCTTAATCCCCGAATAACATATTCACCTTGTACACGCGCACTATCATTGACTTGAGGTAATGAGATTTCAACAACAAAATCACCAACTGATTGCATACCACCCTGAGTTTGAATCTGTGCCGCTTTATCAGAATCAAAACCAAATACCTGAATATTATGTATTACAACACCATCAAGCATTGAAACACGGCCAAGGAGAGTATCTAACATGTCGATAACTTTACGATTGCTATTGTCCTCACCTAACAAAAAATCGCGGTAACGCAACAGATCTAATGATTGCGTTGAATTCTGGTAAGTTTCCTCAAATCCAGCAACATCCCTATAATAAATATCACGCTCATTCTGCAAACCAAACCAAGCCCAAGCTAAAACGCCGGTGAATATAGCCAAACCCCCTAAACTCAACATCACACCAGCTAACGGTTCCCAGCTTTCTTCAACACCTTGTTTTTTAGAAAAGATCTTTCTTTTAATAGAAGAATTCTGAACAACCCTGCCTGCCATTGAAAATTGAGGCAACTCGACCAAATCACATAAAGGAGGCTCAGGAAGCGGATCACACCATTGAATTAAATGATCAGGGTATGCGTCTACGATTTCCTTAAGCATGAGGTCAACCATCATGCCGTTAAAATCAGAATGCTTTTCATAAGTCGCTTGTAATGCAAAACCAGTAAATACTAAGACTTCAAGATAAACCTGAGAGCTAGATGTATTTATTCCACCGCCGATAATAATTGTATTTTCTTTCTGAGCTAAACCGTAAGCCAGATATTGATCAACCGAAACAGATACTAAACCCTGGTATTGATTGACAATACTTACGGCTTGCTTATCAAGTGCTACATAAAGGTGGCCTTTACCACGGCCTTTGGCTGCTTTACGTTTTGGCTGGATAACATATTCTTCGTTATCCATGTCATCAAGATCATCAATTGCCTCTTTACTATGTGTAAAAAAACAAAGCTCACCACCAAGGCATATTGGCTCTTTAACGCCTTCAGAAATAAGAGAATCTAATTGTAAATTAGATGATACATAAATCATTAATAGACCCTCAATTAAAGACCTGACATACGCAAGGCGAGCATTTCGCCCATTGTTGTATAAAGAAGACCAAGAGGCGCAACAATCAAAACGCCAACTATTGCCAATGCAAGTGTTTGAAGAGTTCCGATGCGGCGTTGAATAATCTCTTTACCATCTTCTAGCATGACAGCTCCAAACTCACGCATAGGAGTTTCCCAATCACCATCATCAGCTTGTGCGAAAGCAAGGCGTAAATACGGTGGCCATAATACATCTGAGTGGCGTGGATCACTTTCAGGTTTGCCCTCCGACCTAGCAGCATAGGCAATTCCTTTAATTGGGAAATCTTTACGGAAAGCTAACATCCCTGCTCGTAATGGGGGCGGAAGGATGTCGATTACGAGGTCAATACGGCGGTTCGCGTCGAGGCCAGCTGCAGAGACGGTCTGAATATATTGTGCTAAAACGCCAAATTTAAGATTGGCATAAGAAGAACCAATGAAACGCACCTTAATGATAGAGCTTATGACTAGATCTACCATATACGACTGAACAGATGGTCTTGTAATCATGAATGCCGAACCAATTAATATAATTAGTGAAACTATAGATACTGATTCAATATTTGAAATAAAGAAGGCATTGGTAGCAATTGCCATCTGTATCATCATACTGGGTTCATAACTAGCAGGAGCCCCATTTGAAAGGCTTTCATATATCATAGGAATGAGCCCAATAAAAAACACCAACGAAACAATTACTCCAAAAAATGTAAGCACAACAGGCAAAACTAGTTTATTCAGAATCTTTTGAATCTCACATTGGGTTTTTGCTGCAATCCAGATTTGCTCAAAAACTTTGCCGAGCGTTCCAGACTCTTCACCTGCACGAACAACTGAAAGCGTTGATTCATCGAATAAAGAGCTTACAGCCTCGGAAAACTGAACACCTTTTGTGTTAATTGCGATGGCGCCCTGGTGTAACCGTGTACGGTATTTTGGTAGTAAATCACCAGTGTTCTTTAAAACCTCAGATGCGGATAAGGAGCCGGCATTTAAAAGGTTCCTCAGAATAAATGCGACATCACGAAGTTCGGAGGCCTTTGTTATCTTACTAGCTGATTTATTCATAGTAATACTGAGTCCAATTCAATTGTTCCGTCTAGAAAAAAGACAAAGGCACTTTTAAACAGTGTTATATCAGAGTCAGAAGCCCCTTGAGCCTTCATCCAGTCAGACTCATCGTTACTAAGCAACAGCTCGCGCACTTGAGGGTTCATTGTCATGAGACCATGCACAGGAACCATTGCGTTGTACCCCATCGAACAGCTTTTGCAGCCTTCCTTATTAATAACCCGATGCGTTTTAGGCATTTTGACAGAATTAATGTCTAGCCCCCTGCTCGCTGCATAAGGTAAAAACTTTGACCTGTCTTCATCTGTAAATTCTTTTTCGGTGCTACAAACAGGGCACAATGTCGGAATCAACCGCTGAGCTAATATTCCATCTAGAACATTTACCAAATCAAATCGGCGCTCTTTGTCCAAAAAGCTAGCTAAGCGTCTATAGCCAAGAACGGGGTCATTAGCATGTGTTGTAGTTAGTACAAGGTGACCAGTGTTAGCCGCATCAATCGAGACCATACAGCTCTCTTTATCTCGTACCTCACCGACAAATATCAAATCTGGATCGTGCCGAAGTATAGACCTTAATGACATCCCGAATTTATCAACACCTGTCTCAACATAATGATGTTGAGAAACGTCAATGTGGTGAACGCCTGGCAAGATACGCTCAACAGGCTGCTCTACACTGACGCGCTTAAGCGTACTTCCATATTCATCATTGTGACTGCAAATCATGCCTCCAATAGTGGTTGACTTGCCTGAACCAGTCGGACCACAAACAACGAACAAGCCATATTTCCTGCGAGCGGCATAATTAAGTTCTTTCTGAACCAGCGCGCTAATATTAAGTGACGCCAAGCTAATACTTTTGGTAGTTTTCGGCATGATACGGATTGAAACTGAAATTGCAGGAAACCTAGATTCCTCTAGCGGTATAAATGACAATCTAAGGAACGCCTGACCGAATTTACCCTCGAAGCTTAAATTCCCATCAGCTGGCTGACGTAACGTTCCAGCAGTTTTACTTGCTCGGCTACGTGCAATTAATAGTCTGACAACAGACTCTCGCTCTTCTGTTGTCAAACTTATTTGAGTGTTTTCTAATCGCTGGTAACGTCGAAATTGTATAATTCCCTTTCCATTTTCGTAGTCAGGAACTATAGAGACATCATTGATATCTTGACTGATAGCTTCATTTAAAATCCTTACAATCTGAGCTATTACTGGGTCTTTAGCCCCTTCAGACTGCGAAATTATCTGCAGTGCTTGTTCTTGAGCTACCCGAGAACCATCACCATCACTAATCTGCTGGTGATAAGATGAGAAGACTGTGCTTTCAGCTACGGCAGTATGGAACTCAACTCGATCTGGTCTTTTACCAATCTCTTCGGCGAACTTGGTATAAAGTGGGTTTTGTAATCTTTCACTTTTGCCCATAGTCCGAAAATGCATCATCTTTTCAAAATCACCGAACATCATAACAACTGTTTCACCACATAAAACAGGAATCACATCTAACAGATTCATTTCGTGGCTTAGGTTGTTCTTAACACCCTTAGCAAAAGGATGAACAACTATACTTTGCATTGTTCTCGATATGTACGGTAATCCGATCTGAACACATAGGATTTCATCAATGCGTGTGCTCAGACCTTTAATAGAACCCCTTAGATATTCAAGTGATCGAACATCTTTAGGTTTCGACAGCAAAAGGTTATCCACAATCGTCGAACTTGATATTTCTAATCCGACAAGAATCTCTCCTACACGTTTACCCTTTAATCCCAGAACGTTGGCAGCGTGCTCATAAATGAGTTCATTTGCTGTTTCCGAAAAGCCCCATTTATTGATCAACAGGTCTACTTCTGTATCGTTCAGATTCGCTGCCATGATTACTCCAGAATAGCTTCTTCCGCCAATATAACGGGCTGATTGTATCTATATAAAGATGTTCGATTGATTAAGGCTATAGAGTTTTTACTACGCTTACTTAATAATATCCCTTGGCCCCAATAATTAAACAAATCATCACATGTTAAAGGGACTACAGAATCTAACATGTATACCCCTTGGCATGAGACTGCGTTACCGGTGTACCCAACTGCTAAAGGCAAGGATACTGTTGTGCCATCAACAATATCAGTAAATACGGAATCGCTACTATATCGCCTAAACAACTTTGTTATTGTACGCTTCAGTCGAGCACTTTCTCCTTGCATAATTAATTCATAATCATCAAGGGTCTCAAGCTTGGCCCACAAACTATTAACCGAACCGCACCACAACAAACCTGTCTGAAAATCTCCACTTCCACACGTATTATTTACACCTAATACATAATCTGTGTTACCTAGAGGCAGTTTAGGGTTTTCGTACCATAGACCGGTTCGCCAAAAACGCCATCCATTTAGAGTTAAATATGAGCCTGTAGCATCGCTATTGATAAGCTTTGATCTATTATTTACATTTAGGTATTCATAACCTGGTTCTGCTCTAGCTGTTTGTACATCATTATAACTTAACGAGGCTGCTGCTAAGCGTTGGTCATGAATTGCAAACTGTAATTCTGCGATATCACCTGCAATCAACTCGCTACGTGATTGACCATATTTTTCAAATGTTGGAGCAGTGGCCATATCAATTGCTACCATGTAGAAGACACTTAGCACGACAGATATCAATATGGCCATTTTTGCTTACCTTATGGGTAAATTAGCATTGTGATAGTGCGTAGACCACCAGTAGGCGCAGTCCAACGCAATGTCTCACCGGTAGTATTAGCCGTATCCGTGTAAGCCACACCTTCTTTAGAAGCGACCTCGCGGAACACTTCATTTGGAACGCGACCAAATTCGACACATACACGGTTAGTTGGGCAGGAGGTCATAGTGAACCCTACGTCATAGTTCATCATTGTAAAGTTGGCACCATTAACAACAATCTTACCTTGCAATGGACGCATATTAAGCTGGTCAAAACGATCCTTATATGCTGCTGCAACAGATTCATTACCCTTTACAAGTACATCCATCATGTCGTCACCTGACGCTGAGATGGGGTTTGATGCAGACGTATTAATCCCTGTACCTAAGTTGACGTTTAAAAAGCCTACAGCTCGACCCAGCTCATTGCTCATAGACCGCACTGCTGCTGCGTTAGCTGAGTTAGTACCGCCGCCTAGTGCAGAGACAGTAAGGAAAAACAAGATACCAAGGATTACAACAACAACAATCAATTCAATAAGCGTGAAACCCTTTTGATTCTTCTTCGGGGCGCGCTTGGACATCAGGTTTACATTCATTGTATTGCTCCGTTTGTTTACTAGTTAAAAAGTTAGTATTGCTGCATCGCTTATTACTGTTGGCACGCCTAAAGAGGTAGTACCTTTGTTAATTCTTAAAGCTCCATAATGAGGCGGTGAATTATGTGTACCCGTTCCTGCTGGGTCATAATCCCTACAGTAACTAATAATTCCGCCCCACGGTGTTACTCCATATTCTGATTTGTCCAAACCAAGCTGCGTTAAAACATCGACATTTGCCGCAGACAATGTATACCACCCATCACGACAACCCATATTTGCGACTGGATTTGTATTACCTAGATCTAACCCACCATTGTTCGTTGGAAAAAAGTTCGTAGTTGAATCAGCTGACGAAAGCCTAACCTTGTTATGAAAATCGACATTAAATCTTTCAGTCAACATATTTAAACGGCCCGCTGTAATCTTTAGCAAATTCTTCTGCTCTGAAAGACTACTAAACGCTACTGCGCCATAATCTGATCCTACTGTTTTCCAACTAGAATAGTTTCCTGAAGTTAAAACCGGGCTGTCACCTGGTGGGTTACTTGAGCTTGCTGACGTATAGCATGCTGTCGCTGCGCCACATCTCGTACTATATACAACTGCATAATCATACGTGAGACGCATTGACGGCCCTGTAGTAACAAATAAAGGCATGTTGAACGTCAAGTCAGAAACACGCTGGTATACCCTTGCATTTTGTACAACAGCATTATCAAAGTTAATTTGGTTAGGCCCAACACCCGTGCTTTTTAATAAAACACCAAGTGCTATTGATTCTGAATTCGTTGAGGCCTCGTTAAACAAACCTGCAACAATTGGTGCTGAAGTGTTCACAGGGTCTGGCAAACGAGATTTCATAACCCCAGTTCTTGTACGTGAAAAGTCTATCATCGCGTTTGCAAGATTTCGGTTTGTAATCTCATTTTCATCTTTCTTCGCTGCTTCCATAAACATGAATGCTGACGATACTAGCGGCGCTACAGCAGCAATCAATATGCCGAGTATTACCACGCTTATTATTAGCTCAATAAGCGTGAAACCATCACTTTTATGGCGCTGCTGCATCATCTTCATATTTATTTATTCACCCGAAGTGTTAATGCTAAGTAATAGGTACTCTTTGAGTCAGAAAACTTCTTTTGACCCATGAATGCTGAAAATGGATTATTGTTGGCGTTGTAACCTGGAATACCTGATCCTGAAGAGTCTGATGATTCTGAAATTTGTCCCCCAATGATCATCATATCGCCATCGCGCATTAGTACTTCTCCGCTGTAATTGGAATCTCGAATTAGCGGAATGACACTAGGGATGCTTTGTATTTCGCCATCTGATCCCGTGATGTACTGGACAGATTCAAAAATTCCTGTTTGGACAGATTGACTAAATGTTATTGGCGACCGCACGTAGCCAGTCGTTGCGTCAAAATAAGGAACGATCCGCAGCAAATTGCCGACTTTGAATGGAACAAGTTCATTCCGAGTTCCTACAACACTTCCTTCGCCAGTACCTGAAGCGGTGTCCTGGCTTATCTGGTTGTAAAACAAAGTGTCGTATTGACCGAACTCACCAGGAACACCATTAGTTACTGCCACTCGGGGGCGCTGCATAACACTGAACTCAGCGTTAGCTTCTAGGTAGGCAAGAAATGCCTGCGCTGGGTTTCCTGTTAGCTTTTGAATACCGATCAGACTGCCAGCAATAGCGTCACCTCCGGGAGCGGCTACACCTGAGGGTGATACGGTTACGCCACCCAGTGCATTGTTAGTGACCGCCAACCCAAGCTCGCCGCTTGCAAATGAGGCGAACCCAGCCATGTCCACACCTTCTTGGCGGTCCTTTGAGGTAGTTACCGCAATCAGCATCCCTTCATAAATGAGAGTTACGCCGTTGTCGTTTTTAATGTTGTCTATGTATTTGGCAACCGATTCAGCCACCCAATGAGGTGCTTGAATTGTGATGGCGCCTGTTGATGGGTTTACTGTTGCCTGACCAATTTGCTGGGGCGAGCAATACTGACTAGCAGAACCAGAATCCGGCTGTTGAATGTTAGCCATCGCCCCTAGCTGTGCTCCAAACGCTCCCCCTGATGGTCCAGCGCCTGCAGCTGGCATGCCTGTTATTCCAGCAAGGCCGGGTAGATTTGCCATCGTAGGAATAGAAGAAGGCGCAACAGAATTTGGAATACATTGCGTCATTAGAGCTTGCAGCTCTTCATTAATGTTTTTCCAGAAATCACCTTCTATGGTGACCTTACCAGTCCCGGTATCAAGCCCAGTTGAAACGCCCAGTGAAGTAGATTCGCTACCAGTGCCCGACGATCCGCCGCTTGAACCACCACCTTCAGTACCGATATTCCCGGTCATCGAACCTGATGAATACTCCGTTACACGCTCTCCCAGCTTCACATAGAACGTTCTGGCCCGGTTTGGCATGATGACGACATAATTGCCTTCATCACTTACTTCATAGTCCAGCCCCATAGGGCCGAACAGCATCCGCATAGCGGATACGCCATCAATGCCATTTACACCGAAACCGTTGTACCGGTAGCCTTCAAGAGCCAACGTGGACATAACAGCAATGCCCTGCTCACGAAGCATTTGAGCAATTGTGTGGGCAGTGATGCCTGTTTGTCCGCGTGATGGATTTAGAGTTACTTTCTTGTCACGCAACCACCGGTGACGCTCAAGCTCGATACGCTCACCAACATTAGGCGTATCAGTAATCCGAACACGGGACTCTCTTGGCGCTTCCATTTGCTTCTGCCAATCCGCAACCTCTTGGCTGTGTCTTTTGGTTGTGGTCGTATATTGGCCATTCGGAGTCGTACAGCCGACCACACCTATTGTTAAGCCTAAGCTCAGCGCAAGCATTGAAAAACGCATCAACGAATCTCCTTCAGAACATAGATTTTGCGCTGACTCAGGTTTACGTCAGCCTCAATTGGATGAAGCAGAAGTAACTTAGCCATCGCCTCCTGGAAGGTTTCTGCTTTGATGGTGTAGTCAGCTTGAATGCGGTAATCACCTTCAATGTCCCACTTAGGGGCATTCCAGCCATTAAGCTCGGATAGGCGCACTACGTTTTCAAAGAGCGTGCCTTTGAGGACAAGCATGGTATGAACTGGCACTACTTTGATTGGCTCAGCTGCTGGGATTTCAGGCTGTGCGATGACCTTCACGCCCGCTTCCATTTTTTCAGTATTGGCTGCGGCTAATTCTGAATTGGTCTCTTCTACCTGAGGCTTCTCAACAACTGCCGGCTTTGGCTCTTCGATAATTCGTACACGCTCTACTTGAGCCAACAACCCAGCGCGACCAGGCTTCATCATTACTACGCGGTCATACCAGTCGATGTGGAATTGCAAAGCGTAACGATCACCCAGCTGGGCCAAAACATCTGGCCAAGCTTCACCCCCAAGGTAGGAAATATCGTCTGGGATTTTGTTGCTTTTCAGATCCGGGTCTCGGTATATCTGCCAACCATGAGGAACGATCATTGACATACCGGTAGGGAAAGGCACCTCATCCGCAAAACCTTCAACAACACTTGGTGTACCAGATCCACGCTGCGTGACAGGCATGTATGCCAGATCAACTAAAAGCTCTGCATCAGCTAACCGGCGTTGACGTGCGCTCATGTCTGCTGGTGATTGGCGAAACGCACCGAAGCCTTGTGGTGAAGCATGAGTGCGAGCACCCATCAAGCCCTGCTCATCAGAAGTAACGCCGCTTCCATGAAGTGCAAAGCCAGCTTCCGCGAATGATGCACAGGCTATACAGGCCATCCCCGCTGCCACCACAAATCTATGCTTCATCAACCCCACCCCCAGACCTTTTGTTCAGAATCGCTTGATCGCGACTAAATTGGTTTCGCAGGGCATGACGCATCCACTCCTGCATTACATGAGGGCTCTGCTCTTCAAGTGCCTCAATGTGCTTAACGAGAAGAGAGTCAATGGACGCCTCCCCATCCTTTATTTGCATCCGTAGTTGGCGACGAAAAACAGTTGCACTCATTTCCTTGAATCCCCTGGCAGCTTGTATGTGAGAACAACCGCTTTCATGTCGATATTGACGATGACCTCCGCGCTATCTGAGGCCTGATAGCCCGCATCGGCTAGCCAATAGATAGGAGGCCTACGCTGCTCAGTCAGAACAACCATCATTGGAACCGGAGGCTTGCTGCCGTAGACGACTGGATCAGCCCAACCAATAGCGGAGGTTAAGGATTTCAAAAAAACCTCAAGCTCCCCATGAAATCCGCCTTCCAGCAACAGCGGCGCTCTAAGCTCACTTGGCACCGTTGAAAGGTCGATTCCGTATTCTTGGGTTACACGTGAGGGGGAATTCTTAACGCTCTCAGCTAACGCCGCTTGCTCAGCAGCACGGGCAATTCGTAGTGCGGATTCATTGAGTGCATCGACAGCTGGATCGCCATGCGTCATCAACGGCTGCTTGGGAGAAGCTGCGCACCCGGCCAACATTGCCAGAGCACAAACTATTAAGAATCGTGTCACTTTGAACCTCACTAATATTCAGTATTGTAATACTCTACCGAATTACTGCTGAAGTCAACACGAGCGATGCTGAAAAAAACACCATACAGAAACAAAAAAACCGCCTGAATAATCAAGGCGGTTCATATACTTAGGGTAATTTATGTTAGCTAACCGACCTTCATTCGGTGCTCTACATCCGATATCACCTGTTGTTCAGTGCTATTAGCCAAATCATCGGTAAAAAGGTCTTTTTCAATAAGCTTTCCATCATGAGCCTGTAATAAGCTGTCTTCATCCTCTGTGATCAGATCAGTAAGGTAGTCCTCAAGCATGGTCAGGTACGGGTCGGGACCGTTATCAACCTTGTTAAAGTTTTGCTCTGAGAACCATTTATCCAGCTCATCCTTAGCCATCAATGCGTCTTCAAGCTCCTGCTCATGCTCCCAGACCTCATCGAAATCAACTGCCCCCAGAATCTCCAATGAGCGGTGTAACCTGGCTTGATCAACTTTGAGCTTTTCAATCCGTTCATCAGCTGCAAACCAGTCACGTGCCCCACGGCCTAGCACGACTGAATTCTTGGAAATATTCGTTATGTTCGTAGGAAGCTCCTGATCGCCAATCATCCCGCGAATAGTCACCTCCTTGAGGTTATTCATGTGAATACTCAGCTGTATTTCACCAACGCTGATATTGAGTGGGACTCTGCTTTCGTTAGACCTCATTAACTTGGCTTCTAGAACTGGTGCCCGAGACTGGATGGCCTCGCCAACCTCCTTAGCGTATAGCCAAGATGTATCAGCATCCTGCACGCCCATGACTGAGCCTCGTACAGTCGCTACGCGGTATTTTGAATCTGGGAGAGCAGCCAGTACCTTTGCTTCAATGCTTAGCCGAGTATCAATAAATGCCAGCTCCCTGTTGTACCGGTTAGCTGCCGAATAACGATTTACTTTGTCTCCCTCCCAATTCCTTTTAGCCCTCAGCAGCTTTGCAACCTTATCGTCAGTCATAACCTTGTCGCGCACCTTGGGCTCACCGGTGGTCACAGCCAATACCTCAGCATGACCCATATCCATCTCTTCACTGGCTTCGCGGCTACAGTTGTCTGGGTCCATAAGAGCCTGAGTAATGAAGTCTTGCTTCCTCTTATTCGTCTCCCACGAAAATATGTCGAAACTACCTACGGTGGTATATCGGTACTCATCAACCTCATCAAAGAAGAGATTACCGCGTCTCGCAATACGTCCGATTCGCTGCTCGATATCGGATGGTCGCCACGGACAGTCAACGTTGTGTAGAGCACACAGTCGATCTTGAACGTTAGTGCCTACCCCCATCTTCTCTGTTGAACCAATAAGAACGCGCACCTCACCGCTTCGCACCTTCGCAAAGAGAACCTCCTTTGCATCGTTGGTCTTAGCGTCGTGAATAAACACAACTTCTTTAGCCGGCATACCCAAAGCCATCAGCTCATCTTTAAGCCGCTGGTATACAGAAAACTCTTTATTCTTGTTAGGTGTACCCAAATCAGCAAAGACAAGCTGAGTGCCTTTAATGTCTGAATGCCGCTCGTAAACCTCATAAACATTCTTGGCTACAGCAGTCATCTTCCTTGATGAGTCATCTGGCAGCTTTGGATTCAGTAACCGCATATCCAAAGCAGCTTTACGGCCACCAGTAGCAATTGACAGCATGTTATCTTCGTCTGGCTTCACTGACCCATTGCGGATAGCGACAGCGCGCCGGGTGAGGTGACCCATAAATGCTTGCTGCCAAACGGTAGGTTCAAGCGCTATGATTTTGGTGTTTACAAGCGGCGTAGGTAGCTTCAGCTCAGTCTTAGACTTCACATCAGCAAATGTCCTAAACAGCTTAATCATTTCAGGCAAATTCACGAACTGAGCAAAGCGCTCATTGACTCTGAAACCGTTACCTTCTGGGAGCGCTTCGAGGTTACTGACTACCCTGCCAAATCGTTTAGCCCACTCATCAAAATGACCAATCCCGATATGCTCCATAATTTCTGGCCGCAAAATTCGGTTATGAACGTACATCTCACACATCGAATTTGAGATAGGGGTGCCAGTGAAAAAGAATGCCCCAAATGATTTGCCATGCAAGTCACGTAGGTAATCAACCAGATTGCTCATATTTTCAGCACGTTTAGATCCACCTGTGGTGATACCTAGAACGTTCAAGCTGCTATTAAGTGCAAGGTTCTTGTACAGGTGAGCTTCATCCACAAGCATGCAATCAATGCCCAGATCCACAATGCTGATGATACGCGCGCGTTCAGTGTCGGCTTCATGAGCTTCGATCAATGCTAATCGCTGACTTACGAGCGTGTTTAAGCGTGCTTGTAGGGAGCGCTCTGCCCTCCTTGAGTCAGTCTCAGATATTTTTGCGTTACATACATCAATCTGCTGCTCTAGGTTGTTGAGCTGGACATCAAGCGGCGCGCTAATCTGATTAAGGAGGCTATGCGTGCAAACCACCATGTCCCAATCATTATTACGAGCGATAGCAAGGAAGCGCTTACGGTTGTTGCCACTTAAGTCGTCGTTAGTGACCATGAGGATTCGTGCGCCTGGATACATCTGTTTGGCTTCACGAGTAATCTGACCAAGCATGTGATTAGGCACGGCAATGACAGGCTTTGAGTGCATCCCTATTTGCTTCAGCTTGATTGCAATGGCAACCATCTCGAATGTCTTACCCGCTCCCACTGGGTGTGCTGCCATAGTGTTGTGGCCCATCATGGCACGAGCAACCATGTTGTACTGATGGGGCATTGGCTTCCACGTCTCGGAGAGACCGGGGAATGTTATGCGGCTACCGTCTGGGTTCGGTAAACGAACCACGTTACAGGTAGCGTTGTAAATCTCCGCAAAGCGCTCTGCACGCTCAGGGTCAGCACACACCCAGCTGTAAAAGCCATTATTAATCTCGTCCTGCTTCCCTCGCGACTCCTGGGTGGCCGTGCCATCAACTTGGGTCTTACCTGTCACATCTTTGTAGGTATGAGTAGGCCTTTGCCCATTCATTAGCTTCTCTAGGAGAATTTCAAATGACGCATTACTTGTGCCATATATGGTTGTACGCTGGGCATCAAATTCACGCTTAAAGCCTGCCGATACATCTATGGTCCACATGCCGGATGTTGCGTTATATCTGGCTTTGAAATCAGCTTCTGTTAGCTTTTCACCAACCAGCGATGAAACGAAATCCCTGATGTCTGAATCAGGTATCCAGTTCACCCCAAGGTTGATTGCGATATCGCTGAAAGGTACAAGCCGAGGCTGGGCATCGAGCAAAGCGTCATAGTTGATTTTAAATTTGTCGCTATGTGCAAGGGAGGTTTCAACCTCTTTAAGTTTGGCAACAACGTTTCCTGAAAGGTACTCGTCCGCACTTACCCACAAACCCGTTTGGTGGTCTTGGAAAATGAGGGTTCCGTTAAGCGATTGGACAATCTCACTTTCATCAATTCCTGAAAGCGAAGACATCAATTCAAGATCGACTTTACCTGTTCGGTCAAACGACACGAAATATGCGTCTTCAGCAGTTTCAATAACGGCTTGAGTGGTATTGCGCATGATCCGCTTTGTGAAAATATCGGACAGGGCAACAACAGACTCTTGGTCTTCATCCCATATCTCTAAAGCCAGCACCTCTGAAGAGCCAGCATCGTCACCGAACAACATGCCGGCACTGCCATTGACAGGGCCATAGGCCTCAACGAACTCGCTATACAGCATGGAAGCTGTACCTTGGGCACTGGCAAGCAAATCGTCATCATCGCTCATCTGTGCTGTGACAAGCTGTCTAGCGGCATCCCTAAGGCCTATATATGCCTTGATCAGCTCCTGCTTGTCACCTCTGTAACCAGGGTCACCAATGAGATACCGTTTACCGTTGTGAATGCCTTCGTCGTCAAAGGTATCTACGATATCTAAAATACTGATTACCTTGCCGTCATTGATCGCGTAGTCACCAATAAACCCGGCATATTCGCTGATGAAACCAGTACTTATTTCACTTAAATCTGGCGAAATCCTTTTGTTGGCGACTACATTGGTGCCTTCGGCTTTAACCCACGAAGATTTGTTTACCAAGCCTTCAGGAACATTTTCAACGATAAGCTCAGATAGCTTGTGGTAAACATCTGCTTCTGTGCCAATGCCATTCCCTGTAGTGGTCTGCAAACCATAACCAAAGGCACCCATCACGGCAGCTTGCTTGCCAATGATGTGATCTGGATTTTCGTGGAAATACTGGTTGAAGTTAAGTTCTACAGGCTCGCCACCCGTAGCAAACTGCTGCGATACCGTTCTAGTGAAATCGTATGAAGGCCGCGTGCCTGGTGGCCGTTTCTGCAGAATCAGTAGATCGGTAGTAACGGAAGCATTTTGATTGCCGAATACTTGAATTGGGAGACGAAAGGCAGCTACCAAATCAGCTCTATCCATCATCTGCTCTCGGATGGCTGAAGATGCTTTATCCATGCTGCCACTGGATGTAAGTACCGCCATAACGCCACCGGCCTTAAGGTGGTCTAGACTCCGAACAATGAAATAGTCATGTACGTGAGTGGCCTTAGGGTAGCGCCGATCAAAGACCTTACTTTCTCCAAAGGGCACGTTGCCAATAACCGCGTCAAAATTGTTGTCAAGAACCGCACTTTCAAGCCTTGATTCTACGTAAATAGCGTCTGGGGCAATTACACGGGCAAAGCGTAATGCAATAGGGTCACACTCAACCCCAACCAGCGTGCCATGCTGCTGAACACTCTCAGGAGCGTTCGCAAAGAAATGGCCGGCACCACATCCAGGTTCAAAGAAACGTCCACTAGACGGAACGCCAGCACGCTCTACGGCAAGCCACACTTGCTGAGTTAGGGCATTTGGTGTGTAATAACTTTCGAGGCGATTCTTTGCGACGACTTCATTAAAACGCCCACTATCCATTCCCAGGTGAACCGCCACTCTCTTGCCTGAGAAGTTCTTGCTATCCCTAGCATTGTCAGTTCTTACCTCCTGATAAATGCCACCCCAACCAGTGAAGGCAACAATTTGCTTCTTCTCGCGGGGAGTAAGACTGGCAATACCATTGGTTTCAGCACCATCCAAAACAGAAAAAGCATCCATTGCTGTCCACGTTCTTACGCGGGCACCATAATCGTTTTCATTAAAAGCGATGTCTTCGCGCGTAATACCGCGCCATACGCGGTCAATGGCTGGAACTGAAAGTTCGTCTTCATCAACAAACGCTTGATCGGCAACCTCTGAGTCATCCTGAATTCCTACGCTGATATTGACCGAATCATCAATATCGGACGATAAAGCTACGTCTGCATGGCCTTGAGATGACTCATCAAGCTCTGGCTCTGTTGAATTCAGCGAAGTAAGATTTTGAGCCTCACCTCCAAATTCTACTGGTCCTCTTGGCTCATCAGTTCCAGACTTTTCACTATCTCGCTGATCAGTATTTCTTGAGCCGACATCTTCGCGTGTCGATTCCAGCTCACTCGTTGCATGTGATCCGCGTCCTCTGTCAGAGGGTTCATCTTGCGCCACTGGCGCTCCAACTGATCCGCCTCCTTGAGCAACTGGGTTTGCTGTCGGTTGAGAAACGATTCCAGCTCGTTGCTTTCGCTCAGGCGGGCCATCAACTGAGGGTGACTCTTCAGCATTATCTCGTGGACCATCCGAGACCAATAAGGCATTCCCTTCATTTCCGGCATCATTGTCGCGTCGAGGGGCAGGTTCAGGTAGGACTCGTGGTGTGGTGAGTTCAGTGACATTGGAAGTCTCCGGGGTTGAACCCTTCTGTTGTGTTTTGACCGGTGCCTTATGGCGTACAGCAATGGCCGGAATAATCTTTTCGACCGGCATCATAATCAATGGTGCCCGATCAAACTGTTGCTTAATCAGCCCATGTGTCATGCCAGACATAGGCCTAGTCCAATAGGACTGCTTTACAAATCGTGTGTCGTGCTTGAATCCAAGCGCTGAAAGCCTGTCTTTGTACTTTTCAATTCCTGGGCCAGCGACCACAAGAACATGGCTTGTTTTGCCAGTCGTATCGCGGGCCATAAAAAGATGAAGCCCGTACATTTTTAAATCTAACCAAGGCTTTTCCATAACACTCCCCCCTCCAAATTAAAAGCCCACCAAAGCAGGTGGGCTCTTAAGTAATTACATAGTTGGACGTGAACGACGCGCTTGCAGACGTGCCTCAGCCACGTTCAGGATGTCATCGAAGTCGTCATCGGGAGGTGGCATAGAAGTGCCTGAGCCCATTTGTTCCATAGCCGCAATATCATCAGCAAATTGCTCATAATCTTCGGGGTCAAAATCTGGGAATTGATCATCACCTGCAGATGGTGAAACAGACGCGGGGTATTGGTCACCCACATCATTCTGCGGGCTCACCTTACTGTCAGGTACTTTGTCGTTGATGGGTTCTTTAACCCTGCTAGCCTGCTCGTTTGGAGCCGAGGTGTCGTTTGTTGGGCTCTGAAGCTTCTGAGCTTCTAGCTCATGCACGGTAAGTGGAATCGCTTTGTGAAGCTTCCCTGCATTACCTGGTACAACATCCACGACAATCATGCGGTTGGTTCGAGACAATTTCAGGTGAGCGAAAGCGCCCTCCTTCCATCCAAAAAAGACGTTGGGTTTCCCAGTAATCTCGTTTGGGCGGTTGCCCTCTGTTTGGCCAAACATCTTCGGAGCACTCAAGTATTTTTGAGTTTCGCCACCAAGGCTACCCATACCGACATTTACAGTGAAGCCGGGAATGGCGGCAAAAGAGAACGTTGCCAATTGGTCCTTGGAGAATTTACCGACTTCAGACAACAGAGCGACTAAGGTTTTATTTCTTTCGATACTGGTCTTTAGGTGCTCTAGTATCTCTTTGTCGGTTGGATGGCGCATATTCCCATTAGCATCCTCGACCGGGGGCTTACCAAAGATATTAACTGGTGTGCCCGCAATCCGTATCGCAACCAATGGATTTAGCCCTTTAACCGGGGCATCCCACAGGCCCTTCCCCGCGAGGTCGTGAGTAATGCTGCTTTGCTTCTCTGAAGCCCAAGGTTTCATCAAGGGCAAGAGGATGTTGGGTAAATCATCAGCGTTAAAATGATCAGCCGATACACTCTTGCAGTTCACCTCATGGTCCAATGCTCGTACAGAAGCGCTCCACATACTGTTTTCAGACGACTGTTTTGGTGCCTGAGGCTGAATAGTGGCGGCAATAAAGAAGTCTTCGTTGTATGAGTGAAAATAAGGTGCTTTGAATCGCTTCACATCCTTCGCAACTCCCAAATCTTCAACCTTGTCAGCTCGAAAAATAGAGCCTACTTCTGGCTTCGCTTGCCCTGATGCCGACAGCTTTGAATAAACAGCCACCTGCTCATCAGTGTGAATATCTCTGCCCATAACACGGAACGAATCAGGGTTGCCCTTCTCTGTTGCGAAGTGCGCCACCTCAATAGCGAGGTAATACGGCTTCCGAGACTGTGTTTTACGTTGCGTTTGAAATGATTGCGCAACCTGCTGTTCAATATTCACTGTGAATCTCCTAGCGCAAGCCTGCGCTCTTAGTCATGGGGCTTTTATGGGTAGTACTTTCTTCATCACTGGCTGCTGCCAGCTCGGTTCCAAGAAGCGTCCCCGTAGCCGCTTCTTTTCCCCAGCTCTCAAGCTGATCATCAACAACTGCATCAGCATCAAAATCATTTCCAATAACATGACGCTCAAACCAAGGCGCCATAGCGCTTTCAGCTGAGTCGATCATTCCAAGCTGAGTTTCTTTGTCAGCCTTCTTGCGAGATAACAAAACGTTGATGCCTTCCTGTCTCAAGCTCTCAACGTCATAGCCCTCGATGGATTCAAGGAACGTTTTGGCTTTACCTGAATCAGGAGAGCGATCAAAAAGGTGGTCAGCTAATGGGTCTCCTTGGAGACGCTTAATCTCTTCAACAAGAGCGGTGACTAAATAGGCAGGTGAGTCAGGTAGTAACTCGGATTCATTAGCGCCACGAGCAATCGCCTCGTTAACCAACTGAACCTTGTCGTAGTTCTTCTTGCTGATATTCACAATATTGACAGGCAGCTTTTGACTGGCCAGATCGACAGGAGCTAAAAGCTCGCCCATCTTGCTGACTGCTTGAGAAGCAATTGTGTCGAGGTGAGAAATGCCTGATTTAGCCATAGCGAACTGCTGCTGCAGGTTGGCTAAATTTAGAATCTGTTCTTGGCTTAAAACAGCTAGCTCGGTGGGCTTCATTGAAGGAACCACGCCCTTCAAGACGTATTCTTCCCATGCGTAGCCCCCGATATCCAAGATATCCAAATCCATTGACCTGCGATGCTCTACACCCAAGGCAACGATCCGCATACCGGGAACGTCAGTCGTAGCAATGGTTTTCGCCAATTGGTGTTTGTCGGCCTCTGACATCGTTGGAAACTTTGCAACCAATGATTTGGCAAGCTCTGGAGCCAACTCCATTTTGGCTAACAAATAGCCGTCGAGCTTTACACCAGCCATACGAGCCATCAGACCGTAATGATGAAGCTGGGCAACGTAGTCAAAATCAATGTCTTCGGAAAATGTAGATGGGACTTTGTAATCAACAATTAGGCGTTTATTGTTGATAAATACGATGTCGTCTTGGTTACCAATGAGCCATTCATAACCTGGTCGAGTACTCCCTGAGGCTACCTTTGCCATTGCTGCGGTATCACGCACAGCGCCATGCCGGTACATGAGCGCCAGAGCCGCAAGCTCTTCGAGAACCGTACCCCTCTGCATGTTGTGGTCTTGGCGCAGTGGCAGGCGCTTCATGAGCTTCTGCTCAACAACTCTTTCAAGCGTCGAAAATCCAGACTCTCTTGAACCAGAAACGCCACGAATAACCGCGCCGATATCAGAGCCACCAAACCCGCTTAAACGATCAACGTGCCACTCAGCTCGCTCAGTCTCGAAGCGCATTACGCCATCAACCCAGCGCTTGGCATCCTCTGGGGTTATTACAGCTTTCTGTGGCAGGTGCTCGATTAGCTTCATAATATTGTTTCGTATTATTAAACGATTGGATGAGTCTAACAGAGCAAAAAAAAACCACAAGCAAACCGCCCCCTATGGTGTGGGAACAATTCGTTGTGGTATCAGAGTTTCTGGGGGATACAGCGGTGTAGCTAAGGGGTTTTCGTTAAATCAGAAAGGATGAGCAGAACAGGAGGGGCTTACCGTTTAAATGATCAATTCGATGACATCAAGCACGCTACTGCCCTCTACGTCCTCAATGGCATCCGTATTAAATACGGTTGCTACCTGCATACGACCTACCTCTTTGGTATCAACTGTGTAAGCGATAACCCAAAGGTGTTTGAAAGCATCGTTGGTAGTGAGGCTGTCAAGCAAATCAGGTCTGTCTACAACACCACTGTCACCAAATATGCTGACACCAGGTTCTTCTTGGCAAGCTTCGTCAATAGCCGAAATCACCTCACGAGTCGCCCGTGAAAAGCTGAGGAAGCGTGAGTAGGCCAAGCCTCGCTCAGGATCGTCAGCCAAAGTGACTTTATGCTTAATCCATTTCTGGATATCAACAGTCGCCTCCACCTTGATAGCTTCGAGGCCAACCAAAGGGCCAAGACCAATAAGGTGATTAAGGCCGGGGTTTTTGTGGCCATACAAGAATGTCAGCCCATTGCTGGGCAATCGAAGGCCTGAAAACCGTTTGTTGATACCCTCAAAATTTAGTTGCTTTTCAACTGGGAGCTGATCGCTGTCTCCCTTATAAAATAACACTGTATCAACGCTAATCTGAGGCATTGTCCGACCCGGTAACTATTTTCTGATATTCTATTATAAAATAAAGAGGAACCCAAGATGCCTATTCAATACGAAAGTGATATTAATAGCAAAATTGACAATAATCTGAAGGAATTTGCTGAAGCCAAGTGCCTTACAGGTGTTGAGCTTCAAAAAATAACCACACATTACGACCTAAAGCTTACAGAAACAGGCAATGCTCTAGGCATTAATACGTCTGCTTTGTATGGAAAGCAGAAGGCATCTCAAGCGCTGCAAACGAACGTCAGCTTGCTGCTCCGTCTTTACGCCTTGTTCGATGACAAAATACCTCGAATTGATCCACCTAAATTGACAGATTTAGTTGAGCTAATTCAAAAGGTCGAGCCATCCTTTCCTGACTACGCGATAGGACCGATCTTAGGCCTAGAAGTTACAAGCGGCCATCGACTAATTAATAAGGGATTTGAGAAAGCATCTCAATCCACAAGAGTTCTCGCTTGGCTAGTCTTCCAAATTCTTTCGGAAAATCTAGATAATTGGGGCTTGGTTAAATCAGTCATTCTGACCGAGGCAAAAGCACGCGGTATAAAAGACCCAACAACCGTTTTCACTCAGGGCGGGTGGGGTAAAGAACAACCTGTCTTCCGCTACCAATCAAGCACCACTGATGGCTCGGCAGTTCGTACCGGTGTCGTTAAGAAAAAGCTTGTGCGTCGAGCGAAGACTGAAGATTAGTAGTGAGGTCATTATGCGAGACCTAGAGACCGCCGTTGAAGCCAGCTTAGAAAAGCTCATGTGTCTATCACACGAGATTCTTGGCCGTATAACCAGTAGTCGCGGGATCATGTTTGATTCTGCGACGTATTCTGAGATTGAAGGGTCTCCAACGTACCTACTGCGATCAGCTCTTGGTGACTTATCAATCCCAACCGATGCCGAGAACGGCAACGTCAATCGCTACCCTGGCGTATTCTGTGTAAGCGATGATTCTCTTACTGACATTAAAAGCCTAAATATCGCTAAAGCCGCTTTTCAGTCCGCTGTGAATTCAGCTGAAAGTGCAGGCTGCACAAGAATAGACATGCGGAAAATTTACCGTGCAATGGGAGCGTCAAGGTTGCATCCCAAGCATGCATGGAGACAAGTAACCATCCTTGAAGAAACAGACCTTCAGTCTGTTGGCTTCACCGTCGCTAAAAACTCAGAATCGAGTAGCCAAATGACTCTCGTTGAAGTCAACGAAATACTCAACAAGTTTGGGGCGTTCGATATAGCTGCAGTAGTGAACAATAGCGGGGCTAAGCATATTCGTTGGCATGAGCCTGTAGCGCCGCATGTGCGAGCTAACGTGGTTTGGGGTAGTAAAGAGGACAGCCGGCGTCAAATGTTTTACGCCAGCATGCCCTTTATTATTCCCGAAGGGATCTGGCCTGAGAAGCGTGTGAGATTCAATAAGCCGCGTCACCATTCAAAGCGGTCTGACTTCTCGCAGCTTGGGAATATACCCCTGCCTTTCAAGCAAGGGTGTTCAATAACCATCGTTGAGGCTGTCTAAAAAGCTAGCCCATTGATGGGAATTTAAGGCCGGGATTTTGCTGCGGTGAGCTTTCAATCTCACCCAAGATCTGAGACAAGACAGCACGCGGCCTTGGGTACAAATCAGCCAAATCAGAACAGCGGTTGTCAGTTACAGGCTTATCACCAACAATATCACTCCAATCGGTGTCTTGCCTGTGAATAAAGGTGCGATGACCCTGTACCTCTGTAAGAGAGGCTTGTGCAGGACCACGCTTCTCAAAAGAAGAGCACTGAGCGAGAATTAAAGAAGCCTTCACTTTGCATATACCTTCTGTGCAGGGGTATTGGTTTCCAGAACACAATCAATCGTCATGTTATCAACCGCGTCAACGATTGATAGACTTCGACCGGACGATAAAAGTTCAGCCACATCTGCTGGCAAATCTGGAAAGGAGATAAATTCAAGGCCACCATCATCCTGAATGAAAGCCTGAACTAAATCACGCCGTGTCGCCTTGACCACTAAAGCTGCGGCACCTGGGCTGCAATCTGTCATCAAGACATCCTTAACGACCAAACACATAGGCTTGCCATCGTCATCACGCCCTACAAGATATTCAGTTATCAGCACGACTAATCCTCTCTATATGCTGTTCGCTCTAAAGCTAAAAGCTCGTCAGCTATCTGCCTGATAGCTTCGACCTCGCTCAATTGTGAACCCATCATGCTCTGCTTGGCCTTGATGGAGTGTTTGACATCCACAATCTTGGAAGCCAAAACCTTACGTGCCCAGCTCGTAGAGCTACCCTCAGCGTATAGAATGCTTCGCAACGTTCGCTCTTCACTCTCAGTTGCATAGGCCCAACGCTTGATGGCGCCTAGCTGAAAATGAAGCTTCATCGTTTGAGATCCAGAGTCTACTCTGTGAACAACAAATACCTCAGCGCCCTTCTGAGCGTTCGGTTTTGTAATCTCTAAAACAGACTTTTGCTCATCTTCTGAGAGAGAAAAAAGCTCGCCCAGCGTTGCTGCAATTTGTGACGATTGATTGACGCCAAAAATAAATGCTGAGGTGCACAACTTTATCACGTCCTCGGGGATATGTTGAGGCATTTGAGTACCCAAAATCATGCCGACCCTGTATTTCCGTGCCTCATACGACATTGAGGTGATCATTTGCAGCGAGCCATAGGCGCCACCAAGCCGGTGAAGCTCATCAGCCCAGAATAGTTTGATGAGTTGATCCTGTTCCTCCATATACTTCAAATGATGCTCGACAAGCTCATCAGTCAGTCCCAAATGGTCTTGATGCGTGATGATCTGGTCACCGCTGAGCGTTTTGTTGACGAAAAGGTCTTCAGTCAAAAGTCGATAAACAACAGAGAAATATACGCTTCGCATCCAATCGTCGTACTTTGAAGTGCCCCTACCAAAAGCCTCAGACATATCAAATACACACACACGCGATTCAGAAATATCTGTATTCGTGATCCCTGAGAAAACAGGAAAGATAGAATTGGCATTCATCAGGCTGTTGACGACAGCTTCGACCATAGATTTACCCTTTACATCGGGCATAGACTTAAACTGCTCGCGGAGCTGGTCACAGCTATGAATCAGGTCTTCAAAACGCGGCACACAGTAACGCTGAGCCACCTTAGCGGCATACAGGACAGCGTTATCCTTATGCTCAAGCCCGTAAGCTATTAGAGCGTCTGTGACCTCCCAATAGTTGCTGTGCTCATCTATTTCTAAGCCAACCTTGAGCCTCGCCTTTTCTACGTCTGGATTAGCTACCTTCTCATCGTAAACTACGCTTTCAAAAAGCTGATGGCGGTCATCACGCTTCTCATAAGCTCGCTGGATCGTAGCCGACAGCACAGAAGCTAAGTCCTTAACCTGACCCTCTGGCCCTATCAGGTCATCACAAAGGATCATCAACCAAGTAACCAAAAATCGCTTTTGATCCTCAAGCGGATATCGCATACCAAGAGGGCAATCGAGCATGTTCTTAATCATTTTCCCATTTGCGGAAAACATCTCGAAAACAGCTTCATGTTTTCTGTCATCTGGCAGTGACTCGCGAATCATGTCAATCACACCAGCTGAACTAGCACCGAAGTCTACACCCCTGATATAAGGCATAGTTTTAGCGCCTGGATGATTTGCAAAATAGAAAATATTTTCAGATAAGAGGTTAGATTTACCATAACCCATGCCACCCAAAATAAGCTGCAGCATAGATGTTTGGCGGCTACTCATAGGCTGATAGGGTGACAGAATACCCTCTGGCGTCCTGAACCAGATTGACTCTTCAGGTGACCACAAAGTCGCCGGTCTCATGAGAGGTAGCTGGGTGACAATATCCATTTCAATTTGTGGCGCAAGTGGGCTCGATGTCGGCAAACAATAACCCGGCGTTGATCCCATGACAGCTTCCACAGAGCAGCCAAAAATGCTGTCAACCTGCTGACCGCCCCACTGTTGTAATAGGGTCTCAAGATCACTTGCCGCGCGCTGCAGCTTAGCGACTGTGTATTGAGCGGAACCATCCTGATTGAATGAAACCTCAGTATCAGCCCAGGTTGTAGCCGATATTCCATATCCGAAAATTGAGCCATTACCTTCTTGGTAAGCTTTCATTGCTTTGTCAGCTTTATGAATCTGACGATTACTAGAAGAAGCAAATGTAAAATAGCTAGCGAATAAGCGATTCCAATAATTCGCTACATCCGAATTTGAGGTAAGGCTAAAAATCAAACGCATTGGTAGCCGGCGCTTGTGACACATCTTTAAAAGCTCTTCAATTGGCCGTGGCTGAACGGCAAGCTCGCTAACGTACATAGGGGCATAAGTACGAGACCCAACAACAACATATTTTCCCAAATCAACAACACCATCAGGAACCATCTGCTCACTTAGCTTGGATGGCATTGTGAATGACCAATCAAGAGGAACAGACTTGTCTTGACGCTGCTGCTCTGAAGCCTTTACATCTTCCGTAGGGCGAAATCTACAGTCACTCATGGTCAAGCGTGGTTTCCACTCTTCAGCGGTAGTATCTGGGGTAAAGCTTACCCGCATAGCCGTCAGAGCTTCATAGCAATCCAATCGCTTGTAGGTATAACCCTTCCCAGCATTTTCCAGAAAAGTAGTAACTTTATTAACGTGCTGCTCATGAACAGCTTCAATACCCTTAATTCCTCGCTGTAAATCCATAGCGCCGGCACCACGGATCGCTTTTGCCGAGTCAGCACCCATTCGAGAAGTAGCCTGCTTACGATCAGCTTTTGGAAGGCAG
Organism: Pseudomonas sp. GW-45; assembly: GCF_056896675.1. Classification (NCBI taxonomy): domain Bacteria; kingdom Pseudomonadati; phylum Pseudomonadota; class Gammaproteobacteria; order Pseudomonadales; family Pseudomonadaceae; genus Pseudomonas; species Pseudomonas sp. GW-45. Next base: position 108,309 of record NZ_JBXHBH010000002.1, read on the forward strand.
TCAATATGAGTGACTAGCAGAAGATACTGGGATTCATTTGCACAAATGCGGCCATACAAAGCTGCTTCTTCTTCCAAGATGTCCCGTACATCCATACCTCGACGTTCTGAAGCTTCAATCATGCGCTCACGATAATGGCTGGTTTTAATGCCCATGCCCTGAGGGTCATATTCATACGACCAGTACAAATCAAAACCTAATGCTGATTTGTCATTTGACATATTGCGAAGAAAGTCAGACCACTTGTCCTTAATTGCGTCGAACGCACCGGGGAAATACTGACCCATATACCCATTGAGCTTAATGACACTAAGCAAAGACCCATTATGAAGAGCCAGAACTTCCGTGCTATGGGGGCAAACAATTGGAAAGTAAGTAGAGTGATCAGCCTTAGTCAAGCCCCGCACGCCACGAATAAGGTCGTCAACACCTTCCATAATCCGGTCTGGAAAACTGATCATTTCTACATACTCCTTGGAGTTATTAAGCGGCTCAATTCAGAAGCGAACGAACCCCTACCAATTTCAAAATTAATGTTGTCAACGTCAACTGAAGGCTTGTTTCTAAAGTCATTGAGAAAAAGACCAAGCTCTTCAGCAAAACGAGAAGGGGTAAACGTTTGCTCATCTTTTGAGCCTGGAAAGAAATACTCGTCTGCATGCATGGCTACCAGGCCAAGGCGGGCACGTGTAACACCAACGAAAGCCAATCGACGCTCTTCTTCGGTATGACTAAAGCCAGCCTCGTCATCATCTAGTTCAGAACGGTTTGCTAGAGGCATTAAACCTTCGCTGAAGCCGGGGATAAAAACGTAATCCCACTCAAGGCCCTTAGCACGGTGGACAGTACTTAGTGTGATCTGTCCGCCTTCACTCTCAGACTGGCGAGCGTCACGCAACGCAGCATCAAGCAAAACATCTTGCCATCGCGACCTTCCGTCACTTGCAAAGCGTTCAGCCGACTCAAGGGTAAGATCAACAGCCAATGCGGATAAAAAAACAGCCCGCTTTTCTCGCATTTGGTCATCTTTTTCTCTAACCAAAAGCTGCATTGGTCCGTCTATAGACCACTGAATAAATTGCTCAGCAGAAGAAGAAGTACCAACCTCCATAACCAGGTCATTAAAGAAAATATCTAAAGCATCTCTACGAGCCTTAGACAAACCGGGTATTTCATCCGGTAAATTACTGAGCGAAAACGAATCATCTGACTCAAGCCATTCCTGTACAACGTAACCTGAACCGGGACCAATACCGTCGATATAAGGCGTGAGGTTCTTTAGGGCATAAACATCACGGGGATTGAAAGACAAACGAATTGCTGAAGTGATAGCGACAATCTCAGCTCTATCAAAAAGGGACATACCACCAACTACGTGAAAAGGGATGCCTCGCCTGCCAAGGCTTTGCTCAATTAACATAGCCATTCTGTTAGTACGATATAGAACAGCAATTTCCTTAGGAGGTACGCCAGCTTCAATTTTTTGAGCGATTAGGTCACAAAGATCTTCACTCATATCACGGCTAGTATCAAAAAGACGCATTGTCAGATCAGACCCAACATCGGCAGTCGAAAAAGGTGTTTTCTCAAGACGATCAACATTGACCCGAATCAATGATGTCGCGCAATTTACGATAGATTGAGTAGATCGGTAGTTTTGTTCTAGACGAAGCTCAGAGGCTGAAAAATGTGATTTGAAACGACGAAGGTTGCTAATTTCCGCACCGCGCCAACCATAGATTGACTGATCATCATCGCCAACTGCTGTTACCGGGCAGTAACCATTAACCCAGCGACGAACGACTTCGTATTGGATACGGTTAGAATCCTGCACTTCATCAATTACTACGTGACCAATTGAGCAATTAATTGAAGGTGCGAAATTGATATCCTTGGCTAGGCGCAAAAGTGGCAAATAGATCAGGTCATCAAAGTCAACACTGTTAGCTTTCTGTTTTTCAATTTCATAACCACGAAGGGTTTGCCACGCTAGTTCTATTTCGTCACCTTGAAGATTGTGTGCCTTGGCTAATCTGTCAGTCAGTGATTGATAATTATCTAGGTTATTCACATCAAAACCAGCTTGTCTAGCTAGAGACCAAGTAGATAGCCACGCTTTTGGATTTAATCGACGGCGATCCTCTTGGGGAATCTCTTTGGGAAGCCCATGAGATTTAGCTAGTGCCCTAATACTTCGCTTAGTATCTGAGTCAGAAAGTAGGGTAAAACCTTCACTCAAACCAAACCCCTCAGGGTCAGCCTTAAGCTGCTTTATTCCCCATGAATGATAAGTATCACATAAGATACGATCAAGGGCCGTGGTGCCTATACGCTTGATACGCAGCATCATTTCTTTAGCAGCTTTGTTACTGAAGGTAAGCATCTGAACTGATTGGTGCGAAGGAAGCGCGTTAGCTATGGCGATAGTCCGGTGAGCAAGCACCGTGGTTTTACCACTGCCAGCTCCAGCGACAACTAACAATGATTGTTCATACGGGTGAGTTACAACAGCAACCTGTTGGGGATTAAGCTGCACTAGAATCACCCATGCCCTTAAGGAGCACCTGATCAATCTTAATTAGATTTGCAAAGTCCTGAGAATTAATAAGATGCTGGAGGACATGCATTGGGTTGTCTGGTCTTGGCTTATAGTGGTTAAGACCATCAAGTGAGGCGGGATACATGAGCTTTTCTTCGCGCGCCACATTAGGAATTAAAGCTCTAACAGATGGAGGACAAGCTACAGTAATGCGACCATTACCGTAATTCATAACCTCAAATCCGAGATTATGTATTCGCTCAGCGATGCGTAAACAAGACATACGGTCTACAGCTTGAACCCACGCTGATGACAAATTATTAGATACAGCACCTGAAGAGTCAGGTTTACGAGTGATACCTGCCCATAGGTTTTCAGCCACAAGTCCGTAAGAGTAAGAAACAGATGCTACTTTGCTGTTGTAAACATGAAGACCACTACGATCCCAGCCTGAAGCAGTAGCGACCTGTAAAATCTGAATATCACCTGCTTGAGCAAGAACCTCAAGCTCGGGTAATGAACACCACTCTCTTAGATTCCGTGCTGAATAATGCGCACCGCCCTGCCCCATGCGCTCAACTGTCTGCGCCCCTGATCCGTAATTCATAAGACGGCCAACAGTTTCTTCAAGCCCGTGTATCTTCACCCGCACGAATAAAGGAATTGAATTTTCAATTGCCCAATCGACTAAAGCCTGAGCATCTTGACCATTATTAGGAAGTGTTTGGGGTGATAACAGATTAAGACTATCGTTACGTGGTAAAGGGGTTTCTAAAACCATACTCGCCCATTGATGCCTGGGCATCCAGAATGAAAATATATCTACATGCTCATATCGTCTTTCACGTTCGCATGACGTATAACGTTGACAAGCTTGTTCAGCTATGCGGCCAACAACGCTTTTTTTGGAAGCTTCATTACTGCCGTAAAGCTGACCAACACCCTGTGCAATACCACGAATAGGATACTGAGTAAGACCTAATTGTAACCGTGACATATTTGCAGCGTTACCAAGCAATTCAGCTAACAAAGCAGCTTGCTGCGATGTGTTTAACTTATGAGCGCCTAATTCTTGAATCATCTGAGATAGGCGTGTACGGAAATAACCGTTGTGCGCAATCTTCGGATTCTTATGGAGGCCAAATTCTACTAAATCACTTAACGAACAATTAGTTACCCATAAGGTTTGGCTCGGCAAATCACTTGTTGATGCAAATTCAAATGGTTGTCCTCGATGACTACAAGCAAAGTTACCCTCACGACAGCTTGGGTTTCCATTTGCATAGAGAGCAACACCAAATTGTGTAGACATCAAGACCCCTAAAGCAAATAGATTTTAGTTTGAGAAAGTTGTTTTATTCCAGTAATTACCTTGTTCCAACCAATATTCGTAATTAGGCCACCAACGAACCATGTGCATGACCTTTGACCGACTTTCGTATAAATGTTCAGGCAGTAAAGCTAGAGAGCGAGCAAATGATGAGTCCTGCCCTTCAATATACACGGGTAAATCAGATTGAAGGTTAAGCTGACGACTTTTCATAGCACTATTAATAGCAGTAGCAACAGCAACAACACCACCACCTGAATTACCAACACGTTGGGAGCACAAAACAGAAACAATATAGACTGAAAGCCTGTTGAGCTGTATTTGTGAAATCCCCGAGAAACTGATCAACATACCAGGTGCTGCAGTCTCGCGACCATTTTGAATATTAGATGTTACGCCCCAATTGATCGCTAAAGAACTAATACAAAAAGGGCAATAACACTTACTAGATGACTTAGTAACAGGCAAATATCCTGCATGGCTCATTTGTCCAGGTATTAGCCATCCGTGGGGATTATCTAAACCTATTGATGGCTTACTTTTAAAACCACAAATTGTGCATGTGAAATTATTGCTTTTGAGCACTGCCATACCATTTTCTAGTAACAAAGGATGCTCTAACCAAGCGCCACTCATTAATTTATCGAAAACTGAAGTATTTTGAACAGTGCTCAATTGCATAAAGTTAATCCTTAGTAATCAATGTTGAGGGAATTCATCATGTTTGAGCCATCACCTTCACCGCCAGTCATCGAACCGCCAGCAGCAAGAAGAATAATTGGAATGACAACACTTAAGGCTCCACCAACTACACCAAAGACTTGCCATGACAAAGGCTGGTTATTTTTCTTAGCTATGATTGCTGAAATAACTGCAACAGACCCAAAGCAAACACCTAAGCCAGCAACAATCATTAAGAATACTGGCACAATTTCACTTGTCTCAGACCTCATCCCAGCTGTTAAATCGCTTACCTTTAAAGCAAAAGCGTTACGGGAAAAAATCAGCATTAAAAACAATGGAACTAAGTGCTTTACCTTTGAAGCCTGCATTACAAATATTTCTTTTAAATATGCCATTTCAAACCTCATTTATTAGTTAAAAACCTGATGAATTCTTAAATGCTGCAGCAATATGAGTAGCTGAAATCAAAGCACTTCCAGCAACTATTCTTGCAAATATGTTACCTATTAAATCACTTCTAGCATCTGGCTGAAGGTGACCTAATTTCGCTATGCCAAGGTATGCTCGCCCTATTACAACGTAACCAGCAATGGCCATAATTCCGAGAGCAGCTGCTATAGCAGCTTCTGAATTATCAGAAGAACCAGTGTTTGAATAAGAACTAATACCTAAAGGATCATCGTTTGCCCATATTGTAGAACTCCATGTTTTAGCCCAAAACGCTAAGTCAATCAGACCAACACCGCCAATAAGCTTCCCTGCTATTACCCCGCTGCTACCTTGACCACGCCCAGTCTGACCACCCATCTTAATTACATCAAAGACAGCTGTTGCTCCGATAAATACACCAACTGCGCCAAAGAAAATAAGAAAAGCGTCGAGAATCGCAGGATATTCACTGCTTAAACTAATAAAAATATCACTTATATTGCTACCAAAGCTCTCGACGCCTTCAAACATAAGTCACCTTTATCGTTGTATTAAACCAGCAGTTGTACAAACAGAGCGTGCTGTCAACGCCGGTTTAAAACTGACCCACTTAACGGCGATATCGCCAGTTTAAAACTGACCCACCCTTGGCGATTAAGTGTTGCTTAATAGATCCTTGCTGCTAGCCGAGATCGGCGCGATACCGGCAGCATTCTTGTCCTTCAGTCGATAGCTTTCACCCCGGATCTGCACGATATGCGCATGGTGTAACAACCGATCCAAGAGCGCTGCCGTCAACGTTGTGTCGTCAGCGAAGGCATGGGACCACTGCGAGAACGGTAGGTTGCTGGTCACGATGACACTGCCGTGCTCATACCGCTTGGCAATGACGTTAAAGAACAGATTGGCCTCTTCACGACCAAACGGCAGGTAGCCGATCTCGTCGATAATCAATAGCCGGGGAGCCAGAACACTGCGTTTCAAGTACTGATCGAGACGCTCCTGCTTGCGGGCGGTCGCCAGTTGCAGCATCAGGTCAGCGGCGGCAATGAAGCGCGTTTTGATGCCCTGGGCGACGGCCTTGTGACCCAGACTGATCGCGAGGTGGCTTTTGCCAACGCCACTGGGGCCTAGGAACACGACGTTCTCTGCTCGCTCCACAAAGGCTAGGCTCGTCAGTTCGTTCAGCTGTTTGCGCGGTGCTCCGCTGGCGAACTTGAAGTCATAATCCTCAAACAGCTTACGCCCCGGGAAGCCGGCAAATTTGAGTAACGTCTCCCGGGAGCGGAGTGACCGTGCGTCCAGTTCCAGGCGCAATAGCTGCTCAAGGAAGTCAGCCAGGGTGTCTTCTTGCGAGGCGCAACGGTCGGCCATCGCAGACCATTCACTGGCGAGCGTATCGAGCTTCAGGCTCGCGCAGGCGTACTGGATACGCTGATGTTGCAGGTTCATGGACGCACCTCTAGCAGCCGGTCATAGGTGCTTAGCGGATGCTGGAAGCTCTCCCTGGGCACAGGCCTTGCGGCGATAGATATTTGCTGTACTGCCTGTTTTGACTGCGACGGCAAGGGATTGAGTTGGAAGCGTTCCTGATCCAGTAATACTTGAGGTTTAATGCCTGTAGTGCCGTGGATACGTTGATGCGCCACACGTTCAAGCCAGGGACCTATGTGAGCGTTGGCCGTGGGCACATCCAGTCGCAGGCCAGCCTGGTTCAGTGTGGCCGCCAGAGGCGTGATGAAGCTGTTCTTCAGATAGCCATTAAAACGCTCAACCTTGCCCTTGGTGCGTGCTCTGTAGGGCCGGCAAGCGCGGGCGATAAAGCCGTAATCTCGCGCCGTCGCCAGCAGTTGCGCATTCCAACGATGATGGCCTTCGCCGTAGGCATCGCGCTCGATCATGATGGTCTTGGCGTTATCGAACAGGATCTCCTGAGGCACTCCGCCGAAATAATGACATGCTTCCTCAATACCCCGCAGCCAGTCATCCTGACGCTCATGCTCGGAAAACCGGACGTAGGTGGCGCGGCTATAACCCAGCGTCGCAACGAAGGCTTTAATCGTACGCCGGTGACGTGAAATGGTCGTGAAGTCGACCTGCATCTGCTTGCCGGGCGGGGTCTCGAAGCGGACGACGGGATCAGCCTCGACCGTTTTGAACTCGGCAACGTAGTACTTGAGCTGGGAGATGCCACCGGTGTAGCCACGGGCTTGAATCTCGCTAAACAGCACCGTTGCGGGTATCCAATGCGGCTTGGCCGCTTCAATTCGACCTAACAGATAAGGCTTGTAGGGCTCCAGCTTCGTTGGTCGCGGACCCCGATCTGGATAGCTAGGCACAACGGTCAGGTCTCGTAGGTACCGCCGTACGGTATTGCGCGATACTCCGAGTTGCCTTGCGATGGCACGAATGCTGTTGCCTTGGCCATGTAATACATGAATTTCCACGAGTCTCTCCTGAGTCAACATCGGCCGCCGCTCTGATCATTTGATTAGGCGGCCATTTTGCTTCAGGTGGGTCAATTTTAAGTCGACGTTGGTGGGTCAGTATTACTCCGGCGGTGACAGCGTGCATCTGAATTAAAAGACACGACATTACCGAAACCCGGTACTTGCACACCTTTTCGTAGAATGATCCCGGTTCGATCTTGCGCCCTGGTTACATAAGCAGAGGTTGTATTCACACCTTTGACACGCCAGATTGCAGACACAGTTTGAGAAGAACAACCGTTAGCTTGATTCGTTTCTGATACCTGACTTGAACGGCGTGCAGTAGATGAGATTTCTGTTGCCTTAACAGGCTGCGGCGCTTCCACAGGGCGGGTTACAGGTGCTGGCCTAGCAGGTTTCGCTGCTGCTACTACTGGCTCTGGTTCAGGTTCACGAACCGGCTGTACATCTACTACAGGCTTTGATGGCACTGCTTGTGGTCTCGCTTCAGGGCTTGATCGGCGGGCAACACTAGCTGAAGACAATGAAATATCCTTGGCAGACTTCGCATCCTGCTGAGCTACCGTTGCAATGCTCGTAACCAGTTCGATCTTTTTATTAAGGTCAATCATAAGATTACTCTGCTCTTTTGACATTTCATCTACAGCAGAGCCAATTGATTGAATAGATTTTCTAAGCTCACTCTGTTCCGTAGATGATTTAGAAATTACGTCAGCCATATCTTTGACCTGTTCCTGAACAGCACCTAGAGTGACTCGGAGCGTGCCTATTGTTTGCCGCGTACTAGATACCTCAGATTCGAGCACGCTCATGCGCTTGTCACTCACCTGACGCCTTACAACACTTTCATCTATAACCAAACCTTCTGGAACAACATCAAGCTCTTCAGTTTGATCTAGCAATTTGTCGTACAGTAGCTCTTCTTCTGAAAGTTCATTATTAACATTGTTAGCGGCGATACTGTTTTCAGTGTCTGATAGAGTTTCTGTGCCGCTACGAATAACTATTGCATCAGCAACATCATTATTGCTTACAGGCACGCCTCCACTAAAATCTTCATTTTGTTGGAATTCTGATTGCTTTATATTGTTTACATCACTGCCCCACTCGGCATCGCTTACTCGCTCATTAAAATTTGCCGGTGTTTGGTTGTCACCAAATGCTGATTCAACTCTAACGTCTTGAGCGTTATCGTTAGTTGCTGATGGAGTTTGCATTTGGTTAGGCGCAGACATGTTAGATTGATCAAAACCAGAGGCACCTTGAGTATTTGTGTTGTTTGTGCCTAAGACCCTAAGAGCAACCCAACCAAGACCGGCGATCAAAACTAAAAAAACTAAAAAAGCAATTATTGATATCTTTAATACAGATGTTTTCTGAGATTCATCGCTGCTGCTTGAATCATCTTCAAGGCTTAAACCATCATTTTTCTCAAGAAATGGATCGCTAGATGAAGAGTCTGCTTGGTTTTTCTCAGAATCGTTAATCATTTCTTCAATCAAACCAGAGTTATCAATATCAAATTCAAACTCTTCGTCTTTGTTATCTATATCTTTGCTCATATCCTGCCTCATTTTACTGACAACCCAGCGGTTTGACTGCAAACATCATCCATGAAGAATATCCCAACTTCATCACCAACATTGAGAGAGACCGTAATAGGTCGATCTAATCTGTCCCGCATTACATCTCCAACGTCTTGACCTAATTCGCCTAAAGCAATCCGTGTTTCACGTTCAGATGACGCTGAGGTTGTTTCTACAATTGTTCCATCACTTACATATACTTCGCTATCAGCTGTTATCTCAGCAGCACGACCAATCGCACGCAGGACAGTACCTACACCCCACCAACCGTAGCGATACATAATGTGCCGGTCCACATCGCCTTCAACAGCATTTAGAGTCGTTTCAGTGTCAAGAGCTATAGCATTTATTGAGATAGTTTCATCTCGTAAAACTAACTTATTTAAACTTATCCGAATCCACGTATCTGCACGCTCAAATTGTCCGAGCAACCTAGCACCACGAAGCTTCCCACTATGCACTTCAATAGATACTGGCCCACCAACATCACTATTAAGACCCATATTAGTGGTCCCTAATGCCATATCTCCTGCTCTTGCATAATTTACTGAGCATGAACTACGTTGATCAATCTGAGGTGCTTGGCTACCTATCTTATCGTCAACAAGGGGCGTCTTATTATCTTTGATAGGCTCTATATATGACCATGATACCTGTTGTAATTTTGGTGCGCGCGCACCTTCACTTTCAATTAAGCTTTCTATTAGTGAATCCATCGCTTGCACGTCAACTAGTGGTTCTTGATTCCGTTGATCATTACCATTGTTTATTGCTCTTCCTACAGTTCGTGGGGCTTCTTTCTCTGGTTCTACAAAGAATGGATTGACCTCTTCCGTGACTGTCAAATCTATATCTTTTGAAGCTCCTAAATCCGAATCTGAGACCTCAAGTAGCGGATGAGCTGTTGGTTTCTCTTGTTGAATAATCGCAAGCTGTTCGTTGTTGTATCTTTCGATTTCTTGTTGTTGTATCCATGTAGGTGCAGCCCTGTCGTTTTGTATATTCATTTTACCACCTTGATTAGTACCGCTTCCCACTGCAGTTCTAATGTCGTCATCACTACCTAAACCAACCAGCGATATGAATATAGCTACTACCAGAATTATCAGAGCTACTGCATAAACAACGAGTCTCTTTCTATTACCAGGAGCAAAGATCGACTTTAAAGCTGCTTTACCGTTGACTGATGATACCTCAACACTTTCACCTGAAGATGTACCATAACGTTCGTCAGGTGTAGCTGACAAAGATAGATCGTTGTCGTCAATAGCACTCATCTATCGAACTCCTAAAGAACTAGAGGCTTCTGCAGAAACGGCTCTGCCAATTCTCATAGAAACTGTTTGTCCATTATTGTTTGTACCCATCACGGTAGAGCTAAGAGGTAGCTTATAAGCTCGATACCGCCCGTTCCCATGAGAAACACCAAGAATTTGCGGGGAAAAAACTGCCAGCGGAGTTTGTAGATATAGATGGTCATCCTTAATCCATGCCTTTCCTTCGGCTCCGCTTACGAGCATGGTTTCTGAGCCTGCAGGACTCACACCGTACAAGGCGTTGTTAAGATCGACATCACTTGCAGTACCGATTGTTACTGCGCTGTCATTAAGCATTGAAGCAACATTTGTTTGAGGGCCTGCTTCATTTACTCTCATCGTAGCTATCCTATGAAAGACACCACTATTACCTTCAAGCATCAAGCTAATTGGTGTTGATAGTCCTTCAAGATAAACTGTGATGTTTCCTACCACACCATGTCGCAATGCAGTCATGGTAAAAGAGCCAGCTTGTGGATCGTCCTTTTTAACGTCTTCATCGCCGGTAGCTTTATCAATTGCTATTAAACCTTCTAAGAAATTACTAATTCGTCTTATAGGCCAAGGGTTTCCATAAGCGTCAACAAATGAAACAGCAGTGCTCTGATAACGTGCAATTGAAACACGTGGAGCCACGCTGTCGGGCTCAAGCGTTATTTCAAAAATATCTTCTAGATCTAGCATCTCTCGATTACCGACCTCACTGAAGTCATCAATAATCGGTGCCTGCCTAGCCGCTGAGTTCTGAATAATCTTGTGACGTAAATCAATGATTGTCTGAGGGTCGGCTAATAATAGATTGTCTGCTCTCTCAACAATCGGAAGATCAACTTCAGAATTGCTTTGTGCCATTAATGAGAAAGCTAAACTCATCATAGCAATTGTAATAATTGGTGTAATTAATTTCACGGTCAGCCCCTCTTAGGTGTGATTTTATAAGACTCAACCCATAGACCGGTTTCGCGCCACGTTAGACTTACACGCCTTACTTTCATTGACATAACGACATCAATCTGTCCGCGCTGCCTTCCATCCAACACAATCTTATAAGGCACATCTACTATCCACTGGCTATACCCTGTTGGTGAGAGACCAGCGCTTCTGATCACTGTATTTTCTGGAACGGCGTAAAGCTGTCCCTGATTTTCTGCAGTGAACTTATCTAGCAAACCCATTTCTTTTAATGAATTTACAAATGCACTTCGCGAACCATCTGATAAGCACAATGTTTCGTTTTGTATTGTCGTCCGCCAATCAACATAAGAAAGTCGATATATATCTTTAACGCACCGTTCGGACCAAGCAATAACCTCAGAATGCGTGTATATCGGATTCGATAGAAGTGGCAACGATCTAATTCGCCCATCCGTTGTTTCGCCCAATAGCTTCACCTGGGTCTCACGGCCTGACATGATCGTTATTGCTACCAAGCAAATGGTCAAAGCAACCAGCAAAATTAGGATAAATCTATTCTTAGTCTTAATTTCCCGTTCAGCATCTAGCCCTTTTTGAATCAATCCGCTCAGGCCGGTCATAGACATCACCTGATCATCAAGGGTGACTGATCCTTCGTTGCCTTTAGCTTTCGTGCCGCCATTTGGTTTAGCCATTACTCGTCACCCCAGCACTCTGGTCGCAGATCACTTCGCTTCACTTGATACCCTGTCGTTTCTTCAGTGATCCGCACTGAAACTAATTCCGCAGGATGTTTTCGGCTCATTCTCTTCACCTTTTCTGTATCCCAATCCTGTGGTGGTGGCCAATATTCCCATTTACGAATCAGTGATACTGAACAGTTGTGAGCTTGTGCTAAACGCTCTCTGAATTCGTTTCGCTGGCCTATCGGAAGGCTTGAAATGTAGTCATTCAGCCTCATTGGCCTACTCCATTTGGTGTTGGTACATATCGTAGCAGCTTATTATTCTTCGGTGTAGTATTATTATACGGTATTTTCTTGATCCTTAATTTCGCTCATAGAGGGCTTAACGTGCCAACAAATAAACTAATCGCATCTATCACTAAGGGGGGTTTGATTTGCGCCCTTCTAGTGGTCATCGCGCTTCTTCTGTCTCTGAATCTAAATTTCCTTCAGACACTGACCCCCCCACATGAGCCACCGTTGGCCTGTCGAACGGCTACCCCTGAACAAGCTGAGAGCCTTTTAAGGCATCACTTTCCCGATTTAGAAATAATTGACATATCAGCTCAGCCTAAAGGGACTGCCGACCCTTCTTGCTTGCTTTCAGTTGAGTTATTCGCTAATGCAGAGATTCCTTCCACTCGTGGCTTTGTATATGTGCTCCCTGATGGAGAGCATTTCTTGAATGGACCGCTCATGAACCGCTCTAGCAATCTATCTACCATCGGTGACGGGGCTAAGGTGCCGGTACTATCAGATGAGGATGCAAAGCTATCGCGAGACCTTGAGGTGCTGTCTAAGGTCGCTGAAATGATTGAGGCGGGTGGTGTAGCGGTAACGTCTAGCCCTGATTCTCAAGAGACAGCTATCGACACGCTTATAGGTGACATGTCAGGACTACCTAACCAGATCGTATTTCACAGCGAGAACAAGAAGCCCGTTTATATAGCTTTTGATCCAATGTGCATGCACTGCCAAAAGCTTTTCGCTGATCAAGAACAGATTGCTACTCGATTTGGTGCAAGGCTGGTATGGATTCCCACCTACTCCACTGGTGATAGTCAAACCTACAGCGCTCACCTAATTAAGGCTCTTAATAGCAAAGGCGGTATGGCTACAGCTAGGGACTTAATGGCTATGATCATGGGTAACCCCACAATCGACGTAGCTTTATTGAACAGCCTTTTTGGTGAGCCTTCTGAGCGTGATTTTGCTCGGCTTGAAGAATCAGCTGCCTACCTAAGAGCGATGATGGGTCGAGAGGAACTAGGTACACCCTTGGTTGCTTTTAAGACTGGCCCCGCTCCCGAAGACTCTACCTTGTTCAACGGTTATGCTCCCATTGAGGACTTTGGATCACTTTTAAATTACTGAATGAAAAAGGGGGAGGCATGATTTCTCAGCCCCCCCCCTTTCAACTTCTAAAGCCTTTAGAGACGCATTTCTAAACTCAAGCCTCTTTTCTGTATACCTTCTTCATCAGCATGAGCGTCTATACCAGCTGACCAAAATATTCGATTATCCTCATCCCACGAATCTGATTCGGACAATTCCTTAGCAATTAGCATCGTTGACCTGGCTGCAAGCTCGCCTGATGCAAACTTCTCAAAAATACTCACAGCGTCATCAGCTTGAAAAAGGTCACCTACTTCGACAACGCCATCCACAAAACCTTTAACCCTTTGAAACTCTTTTGGCTGTAAGTCACCAATACTGATCAAATTGCACGACCACAGCTGAAATGCGAATGCGGCCATTTCTTCTGGCGAAGCCGCAGCATCCTCAATTACGTGATGTGGCCAGCCCTGCTCTACCATCACCGCCCTAACCTTCTCACTAACGTCACCACCCTTAGCAAAGAGATTGTTCATATCGTGCTTCTCTTGCCGAGTCAGTAGGATGTTATGGCATGCGTGCCAAGACTCATGATAGAAGGTGCCCTTGTCGGCGTTTAAAGAACTGAGCCTTATTATGTTTGCGCCTGCCCTATAAAGCCCTGCGTAACCTTGCCCATCATCAATCTGGTAATGCGGCGCCATAGAACCAAAGAGTTTCACCAGCTCAGACTCACAAAGCTCTACTAAATCCTGCCGATTAGCTGGCTGTGCTGAATAGAGCTTAGAGTACAAAACCGGTATATCAACTGGGCCAAGAAATGGATGTTCAATGCTCTGCACCTGAGTTTTCATTGACTCAAGCCACGGCGAGACGAAATGGTTAATTCGTCCTAGATGATCTGAACTTGGGTATATCGTCCCGTCCTTTGAGGGGCCAACAAGGTAATCATTACGCTCACCAGACTCAGCTAATGTTTCCCTTACCCAAATCTCCATAGCTCTCGCAAACATTTCAGCGGGCTGTGACCAGTAAACCTTTGAGCCCTTATCCATTTCAAGCGAAGCGACAAGCATGTCGCTTGCCTGAGTGTAATTGCGGATATCGGTAGGGTCTGATCCTTCGTGTGGCTTGTGCATAATGCTGACTAGCAGCTTATAGAAGCCGTCTCTAACCTCGTCTCTTAACCCGGTACTTATTGACGCAAGGTCTCTTGGGCTACCTGCCTTACGGAGGTCGTAGCCGATTGTGTCGAGCACATCAGAAATCCTTCCTGTCGCGAGACGGCCATAGTGACAAGCAACAGCATGGAAGTATTCATGTGCTAATGATCCATCCCCACGCATTCTGGTTAAATTGACAGCCATGTTTGCTGGCTCAAAATGGGCCAAAGCTGCGCGTGACCCACCATGACCGCGAGATCCAATGCATAAACCTAACCGGCCACCTAGACTGAGCGCTGGTGGCTCCCACCCCATGATTCTCGTGAAGTCCATCATGGAGTCATAAGCGAAATTCAGATGCTTGGCTCGCTCTTTTTGGTTAGTCCAATTTCCGTATTCAACACCGGAATACATAAAGGTATTTATGAAGTCATCACTGCTCACATCAATACCCTGTCGGTAATCAGGCCCTAAGCGAACGACTTCGCCGCGCTGTACGCGGCTCCCTGAAGCCGCTGCGGCCTTCTTGCGCGGCTTGATAACCTCGGACCAAGAAAGGTCATGTAAAGCCCATGTGAAACGTCCGCCACGGTTTGGCTGGTAAGAACTCCAATATGTATCGGTCCCTCGTATTTTGCGCGATGACATCGGATACATTGCTCTCAAGCCACTAAAGCTTTCAAAAATCTCCTTGGTCGCCGGTGTCATAGCTCTTGAGAATTCAGCCAAAGCCTCTTTGTTATCAAGACGTGTATTAGCTAACGATTCTAAGATTGGGTCTACCGTCTCACGCATTGCTGTTAGCAGCTCAATAAAAGCAAAAACATGAGTCCGCGCTGGGCTCAAAGGCGCCTTAGGCAAGCCTTTCCAGAACATGTCGAAAGCTGATGCAACAGTTACTGAATGACCCTTTTCTTTTAGCTCCTCCATGCTTTTACGTGGCCAGATTAGATCTTTAGTAATGTACTTAGACTTCTGTAGATCACTCATTTCATCAGAGCGCAGCAATAACGCCTCCCGCCCCATCCCTCGGATATCCTTAAGCGCAAACCCTGCAACAACGCCCGTGTCCTGGTAGCCGTCGCCTTTAGATGTCGGCTTGCTAACACCACCACCCGCCAGATTCGATGTACCGCTCAACACATCGCATATCTCAGGATCAACCATACTAATGAGGTCGATAGCAGCAGATTTGCAACGACCACCATAGCTAGCCTTAAGCTCTGCGGCCTTGCCTTCTAGCGTTGCATCGCGACTCTGAATCAACGATTCGTCTGAAAGCTCCACGGCGTCGATGAACATCCTTCGTCCCTTTCTAACGAACACAACGCCTTCTGCTTTATGCTTTCTGATCTTTTCGATTGCATGATCAATTATTCGCTTCTGAAACCCTTCGCTAAAATCAGACAATCCACCTTTGAACCCTGTTGAAAGTGACTGATTGAGATAGCTAAAAAGTTCGTCATCTGTCTTCTGTTTTACTGAGGTGATCGCATCTAAGAAACGACTCCGCAAAGGGAGGTTTTCAAGAATGAGTTCGGCACTTTTCAGTCGAGCTGAAGATGGTTCGTCGGCCACCTTAAGCAGCTGCTCAACTACCGCTTTATAGGTTTCTTTAACCTGTTCCATCGTTGAATGCAGGTGCCTGATAGGCACCTCACCTGAAGGTGTCGGAAACACCGAAACCCCTTTATTAAAATCAGCGCTGATTAGACCGGTGCCGGGATTGTGTGCCTCTACTGTGAAGACCTCTACTGAGTGCGTATGGGCACCACTAGCCATGTCATAGCTGAATGTTCCATTGGCAACCATACTGACAACCGAATCTAACTCTACTGCGGAGCAATCGTAAGCACCGGCAAGAATGTTCACGCCTTCTATACCATTCCGAGGACTGAGCTTTACCTCTTGATTCAATGCTGATGGCAGCTTCTGAACTGCCGACCAACTCGTATCAAGACTTCGGATCATATCGGTCCTGTTGGTTGAAGCGGCTACCACCCTTAGCAGATCATTTGTATTTTCTATCCTCAAACCATTGGCGAACAGCTCCTGCCAAAGTGGCAAATTCCGTTGAAGTAGCTTTACGGTAATTGCTGGCCCCACACCAAGTACCCTGCCAACCTCGGCTGATTGAGACTCTAATACCTTCACGCTTAACTGAATGATCGAATCGAGCGTTGACGCAATGTCTGTGAGAGAAAATCCGCTGCGAAACCCACTAAGTGACGTTAGATTTTGAACCGGACAAGTACCTACCTGGTGTCCAAAATAAATCTGGTCATCAACGACATGGCTGACGATGAATTGGATAGGTAGTGAGCCATAGTAGTGAGCAGATAAATGCTCAATATGATCGGCTAGCTCCTTTAAGGCGTTAAAGTCCACATCGTTTGAAGTTTGTTTGACCACTTCTTCCCACCCATCCGATGGGAAATACCTGTGATTACAAAGCTCACGAAGCGTTTTCTGCTGACCCTCTGTAAGACTGAATTGAGCTGGTGTTTCAAGTGGTCTGCTTCGTAAATTGGCGTTATCTGCATCTTCCTGCACCGACCAATCTTCGTGAGTCCCTGGGTACTGCAATGCCTGTCTTGATATCCATATAGGCGAAACCACTGGGTATCCACCCGCCCAATGCGGGTGTTCTTTGTGAACCCAAGCACCAGTGTCC
Organism: Pseudomonas sp. GW-45; assembly: GCF_056896675.1. Classification (NCBI taxonomy): domain Bacteria; kingdom Pseudomonadati; phylum Pseudomonadota; class Gammaproteobacteria; order Pseudomonadales; family Pseudomonadaceae; genus Pseudomonas; species Pseudomonas sp. GW-45. The sequence goes on from NZ_JBXHBH010000002.1 coordinate 125,454, forward strand.
TTCGCTTTTAATCGTTGAGCTAAACGACCTGCATGAACAACACCATGCTCATCTGCCCAGTTCACCGTTACACCAGCTCTAAACATTACTTGTTCTGTGCCCGTAGGGACTGGGTACGCTTCGTTTTCACCAACCGTATTCCAGCCAACATGACGTGCATACACCAGCAAATCTGAGTTAAGGCTATCCTCAAGATTCAGCTTAGTAAGAGCGAGACCTAGAATCGTTTCTGATTCGGGGGTATTTGCTCCTGATAGAGCAGTCTCTACAAAAGACCACGCCTCACTACGTGAGTAATTAACAGAGTGCTCCATTGATAACGCTATCAGCATGGCCCCTGACTGACGTTGCCAAATCCTTAAAATGGCATCTTGAACAGCATACGGAACCGCGACCTCGGAATGAGATGGCTCAATCAGGTCTATTACGTCTTCATCCCTTAACCCTACAAGATCAATGGATGGGGATAGGTACTGGAACTCAGCTGGCGTTAGATAACCCACCCGAAGCCACGCCTTACACCCTTGGCGGAATCCCAGCAAAGACATCCGCTCTTCCCAACCTGCCGGCGAGTTCATGATTGATGTCACCAAGGCACGACCATTAACCATAACCGGGTCAATGAATGCTTCAGTATGCCGACCCCAAACGCTTGGTAACTCAATCATTTTCTACTCCTTGATTAGCGCATGCCTGGTGCTGGTGTGGAGGTCGCGGCGCCTTCTTGGTTAGCTGTAGCGCCAAGCTTATTCATCATTAGGGAAACAAAGTTTCGAGCCACATCAAAGAGCCCTTTAAGAGCGCCTTCAACTCGGACTGAAAGAGATTCCCCATTAAATTTGATGGCCTCCAAAACCTCCCTGTTATCCTTTTTGAACTTGGCTACAAGGCCCACAGTCTCGCTAACAACCTTGTCGGGGTTGTTAGTGCCCAGCTGCTCAGTTCGGCGGATTATTTTCATGGCTGCTTGCTTAGCACGATCAATAGAATCTGCAAGGCGCTCAGCGTTTTCAGCGTTATCTTGCCTACTGAAAAACTCATCAAGCTTGTTGGCCTTTTCAGTTGGGTCAAGAATGCCTTCGACAGCTGAACGACTTCTAACGTGCAGATCAGCAGCAACCATCCCCGCATCATCCAGCGCTGTTCTTAATTCGTTCGTTGATTTGGAATGTGAAAACTCAGCAACCGATTTAGCGACCGCATAGCCACCTTTGGAAGCTAGGGCCATTGGAATTGCTATAGCTAGCCCAACCAAACCGCTAACAGCTCCAGCCACACCGGGCCTTGTGAACTCTTCAGGAAGGCTTTGATTGATCGTAGGGTTGTTTTGAATCCCTCGCTCAAGTTCAGCTTGAGTTTTACGGCTCATATCAGCCGCCTGCTGGCGCACAAGAGCGCTTGGACTAAAGCCTTGTGAAAGAAACTCTTCGTGGGTAATTTCACCAGCTTCAGGGTCGGGAATACGAGGCTCAGCTGGCTCATCGGCAAATATCAAATCACCGTCTTGATCTAAAGCCGGTTCAATCACTTCACCGGGATCAGATACGTCACTATTATTAGAAATTGGATCAATAACTGATTCAGAAATATCGGTACTTTCAAAATCATCATCTATGCCAGGATCAAAACCACCATCAGCTGATATAGGGTTGCCGTCATTACCAAAAAGCCCTTTTAGCAGGCCAGACAGTTGAGCTTCAGCCTCGACAGGTGTATCCGTAGGTCCAATGCTCTGGGTGTTCAATGCTGGTTGTTTGTCGGTCATAGTTACCTCGACATCAAGCCGGTTTGTGAGACATCACGAATGCTGTCATAAGCATCCAACTTCAATGATTGGGCGATGAGTTTCCTAAGCTCCCAAATGCTATTAAGCATCTCGGCCTGCATCATTGATTGATCGCGTGCGAGCTTGATAACGTCCTCTGACTCAGCAACGTCGATGTACCATTCAGGTGATTGAACCCTGTATGTGTTTAAAATCTCATCGAGTTGATTTGGTGAAAGCTTTTCGTCCAAATTCAAAGCTTCAACGTTCTCGGCTCCAATTCGATTCTCAAGAAGCTGTTCCATACCAGCTGGGTCGATCCGTTGTGTATTTCTTTCTGTCATCGCGTCTAGAACAAAGGCCGCAAGCTCCTGCCTACGTTGCAAAGCAATACTAGCCGCCAGCTGCTCGCGCTCTACCGGCGTGCCATGTTCCTTTACACGCTCTATCTCAACCTCAGAAGGTGTTGGCACTGGGAAAGGAACGGCAACTATATTTTGTAGCCGCTTTAGGTCCGCGTAAGCCTCTTGATCCTCGGGGTTTAAGGGTTTGTCTGACATAAGAGCCTCACCAACCAATAGGTCTTCGTCATCAAGCTCAGATATGACTCTTTCTACCGAATAGGCTGTTCTGGGCTCACCAAGCGGTAAGGCCCGTGATTGCCGTGTGTGAGTCATTGAGCTTTTAGATAGATGCTCACGAATAGCACCAGAGCTGGCTGACCCTTGAGCCCTACCCCCTGTAGCTGAGTAAACCGCGCATGTATCTCTCGGTATGCTCCCTTTACCCAATGTTCTTTCTTCATGCATGGCCGCGCGCGTATCTTCGATAGCAGCCTCGCGAACACCAGCGTTGTACTCCGAGGTATTCAACTGATAATTCAGCGCCTCCTGAAGGATCTTAGTCTGACCTCGAATTTGCTCTCCTATAGCTATGGCTCCGTTTTGTGTTGCAATCGCACAGTTATCGCAAAAAACAGGTATGCCGCCATCCATCGACTGCGCTCGCAGCTGATTCGATGACAACAAAAGTAGAGCCATTAAAAATGTCGATTTACAGACCATTAATCGCATTACGAACGCCCTCGCTTGACGGTGCTGAAGAAGTTCCACTTGAGCTGGCCGGTGCTCGACCCGGTGGTGCTGAGGGTAAATTTCTAACAGAACCAGCTGCCTCCCGACCCATCTCAATTGCTTTACCAACATCAATACTGGTGGTCTTTCCTTCGTCATAACCCGTGACTTGCCCACCAGATCCAATCAAACCAAAGCGGTCATCAAGCTCAGCGAGCTTTGTTCCCATCACCTCTTTGTAATAGCGCTCAGCTTCACGACAAGTCATGTTGTTGATCATGTTCGCAATCTGTTGGGAATAAGCCTTGGAGATGATCGAGCCCATTGGCGACTGCATACTGTTCTGAATGCTTTCCATGACTTTGTAGATTTGATCTAGGCAGGCTCCCTCTTGAATCGTTGGCATGTTGTCAATAACAGTACTGTTTCGCTCTTCGATCCCAACCTTGGTCATTTCTGAATTACGGCTTCTGACCTCAGCCCGCTTTTCATCCATTGCGCGTGTCAAAGCACATTCCTGGGTATCAAGCTCAGGTTCTTGCCCATAGGCTGAAAAGGCCGTAACTGATAGACAAGCAACTGCTAAAGCACTTCTAAAAATCATGAATCAACACCCCCGATAACACGCATAGCGCTTGCTATGGCCTTAGCTCTACGCGCGGAAAATACAATTTCTAGAAGCTCAAAACGGTGAACGACCATCAATCGCTCACAGAACAAATCCGAGTAAATTTTTGATTCACCACCAAGGCGACCAAGAATGAAAACCAAGCGGGAAGCGATACCGGGGGTACGTCTTTCAAATAAATCCATAAGCCGTAGAAAACGGCTAGAGCATAAAAGCGCAAATAGTCTTGCAACATCAGCTGCAAGCTCGCCCTCGATAGCTGTCACAAATTCAGGATGATCCAGCCGATCAACAACCTCACCAAGAAGAAAAATGAACTCGTCATCAGGTTCTTGAACCCATGATTCTTTTGAATCCATCCAGCTCGTTAGCTTTGCAATTGAAGGACTGGTCTCAGCCCACCACTGGGCAACCCTGACAGCGCTTAACTCGGACGTAGGGTGTGGATTTATGCCGCTATGCACTTGGATGTTCACAGGAACTCCGTGAGGATGAGAAAGGTTGTTTTATATCATACAATAATCTTATACCATAGGACCACAAGGCGCTAACCATCCTGAGCCGGCGCTTGAAAGGGCTGAGACCATGAGCAGCGAGCACAAGATAGAAGTAAACAAACCTACGAGAGAAAACGTCAGGCCCGCCGATGGCCTTGTAGAGAAACCCGGCATTGCTTCACGTGTGACGGGCTTTTACCTGCTCACCCGAAATATGAAGGATATAAAGCGTCGATCTTCCTTCCCTTTGCTCAGAAAGATTATTCGCGATGAGGCTCTGCTACAGCGAACGACCATTCCCTGTGCGGATATACGCAGTGAGTTGCTAAGAAAAACAAGCCGTGGTCATCAGCTATTTTTAGTCCTTTTCTCCGTGATAAGCCTTTGGTCTGTCCTTTTATTGGTGAAAGGGGGATACGCCGCTATCACTCACGGTCATTGGTTTAATGATTCATTAATGTTCGGCCTTCCGCTCCTAGCTCTTGGAGTAGCGAGAACCTTCACCAGCTATAGAACAATCTGTCTATGCGATGAAGAGCTTTTAAAGCGTGGTCCAAGTCACGGCTACATGAAGGAACAAAGATGATGAATAGCTATCAAGGTGTCACCACTCAGAATCAGAAAGGTCTGGGCCAATACCTGATAGCGGCCTTGCTGCTGTTATTCGTGCTCTTTACGTGCGACACAGCAAGTGCTCAAGCTGTATCAGATGAGATGGTCATTCAAGCCACAGACTCGGCCAACAGTCTTGGGAATATGAATGCTGGGCCTGAGGATTTTGGTCAAGCGCTTTTGAATTTTGTTACCTATGGAAGCTACGAAAAAGGGGATTACGACACCCCTTCTCTCCTTGCCACAATCGCAAAAGTGATATGTGTAATCTCACTATTTGTTATGGCTACATTAGCTGTTGTCGGCGGGGCCAATTTCGTCATACAGACAGCCAACAAGGGTGTTCCTGGCGGACAAGTAATCTCGTCATTCTGGATGCCAATACGAATTTCAGTTGCTACGATTCTTCTTGTTCCCCTCGGCTCTGGCTATAGCACCCTTCAACACGGTGTAACCAAAATTGCTGAATACGGCAACACGCACGGATCATATTTGAGCGGTAAGGGTATTGATCACTTGGTCTCGTATGGCGCCTATTCACCACCCTTAATGGCTGACAACAAGAATCTGGTGAATGGGGTTGTTGCCGCCGAACTCTGTATGCTGCATACCAACACAAGCCTTCGTCGTGAAGCTGTAACTGTTAATACCAAGCAGGTTGGTGAAACCTTTTATTTTTCTTACGACTACACGGATACCAGCTCGTACCGCGTATCAGCACCAATCCCTAATTATTGTGGCGCTGTAGAGATAACCGCACCTGGTGCTGAAACAACGGTAATGGAGGGCGCTCAGGAATTCTTTACTGGCAATAAATGGACTTCAGGTGCAGATACCCTCACTCGGTCGAAGAATAGTGAACAGGTCGCCTCAAGGCTCTTAACTCAAAAATTCACTGGTATATTCAATACCATCCGCTCAGATGCCGCAGCTATAGCCCAAATCCTAGCTAGCGATTCATCCTCGCTCGCGAGTCTCCAAGACGGTACTGGAAGTCCAGAGTCATTCAGCAGCATGAGTACTCAATCGAACCAGTACGCTACATCAGCCTCAGCAAAATTAAACGCCTTATACTCCAAGGCAAACGTTGCTGTACAAAAGGCAGTTTCTGAAGCTGTTAATGCTGCGCGTAGCTCGGTAGCTACCGACAACCAAGGTAGAGCATGGGCTGAAGAGATAAAGGCGCTTGGCTGGACAGCTCTAGGCACCTTGTACTGGCAACAATCTAACGATCAGAAGCTAATCAATACGATTGCCAGAACACTTAGCCCAAATTACATCGAAGCACAGAGCGATGGTCAATTTGAAAACGATGAACGCTTGGGCGATCTAATGCTGCGTTACCGTGCAATGCTGGATGCTGCTAAGTCGCTTACGCCCCCGCCGTTGGATGGCAATTCATTTGGCAAGATCGTGAGCATTACTGAAGCCGGTAGCTCTGGGTCTGGCTTCTTTAAGTCTTGGATTTCTAGTCTCTCACAGTCAGTCATGCTCTATCTTGTTACCGATGATGACGGTGACTTTGTGAACCAAATGCAATCTACCGGTCAAGGTCTTGTTTCCTTCATTGATCTTAGCTATCACGCAACAGTTCTAGTTCCTGCAGCTGCAGCTGCAGCTAACACTACGGTTCAACACGTTGCCGAAAAAGTTGGGGATGCGGGTTCAGGTATCCCGATAATTGGTAAGGTTATTTCAGCTGTTGCCAGTCCAGCTTCAGGGGTAGCTAAAGGAGTTGCAGAAGGCATTTATGTCGCGATTGAGGGATACGCAGAGCTAGTCAAGGGTCTTCTCGGGCCGTTGGTCATTGCCGGTTTTATCTTGGCCGTTGTTTTACCCAGCATCCCATTATTCTTTTGGCTTATGGGTGTCGTCTCGTGGATTCTGTTTTATATCGAATGCCTGTTAATTTCACCAATATGGTTGTCTGCTCACGGCACCGCTGAAAAAGAGGGCTGGGGGTCTGAGCATACACGTCAGGGTTACATGCTCATGATTGGCTTGTACCTGAACCCAATATTGCGATCAGCCGGTTTCTTCGCTGTACTCGTCGTAATCTACCCTCTCGGTGTCCTGGTGAAGTGGCTATCGAGCTACATGCAAGGAATTATCTCGTCAGGGTTTCTAACGTCTCCATTCATTATCATTGGTGGAATGCTCGCCCTCTCCTTCCTCGCATACAGTATTGCAATGCGGGTTTTCTCACTGCCGAATGAATTATTTGAGCGTGGTTTACGGTGGGTAAACGGTGGCCAGGAAGTCACAGGTGACGAAAACGGCACCAATCGAGTAACAGCGATGGTTACTTCTTTCGGCTACAAAGCTGAAGGGGGAATGCGCGGCGCTGGAAACGCTCAACCTAGACCAACAACAGGTGGCGGGGGTAAGGCTCCAATGCCAAATTAAAAAAAAGGCCCGGTTCACCGGGCCTTTTGCTTGATGCTCTTAAAGATAGGACTGAATCTGACTACCCATAAGGAAGGTACAAACTAACAAGCCAACAACAAACAGTGATGCAAAACCTTTGGAAGTTACTATCTCTGAACGACCTAGATATTTGTTGTAAAGGTTATGCCGTGCAAGTGTGCTGTAGCTACCTTCAAAACCCAAACCGGAGAAAAATACCCCTGTTAATGCAGCGCCCAGCTTCACTACCCAATAGGAGATAGCGACGATCCCAAGTGCCGTTATAAGCTCTATGGCATCCTTTGTCGCTAGGTTGGAAAACACCCCCTGCATCTCCACGATAACGTCTTCAACTACGCTGTAGAGCGGCCCTACCCCGCCAGCACTGACATACTCAGACTCAGCCAACCTCTTGATCAAAAGATAAATGTAACCCCCCGCTGAGAACCAACCTGCGTTATAGATACCAAGCACACCCAAGTAGCTAAGACGCGATCCCCGTCCAGGTACACAAGCAGACAGAACGCCGCTGTAGTAGGACTGAGAAACCTTTGAAAAATAACCTACCAGCCCAATGCAGGCTAAGCACAATGCGATCACATCGGTTATCCAAGCAGACTGGCTCAAAAGCACCTGCATGAGCACAACCATGAACAGAGCTGTGAAGAATACCTGCCGATACGTGGTAACTTTGCTAAACATCCGCGCAACAGGATTACTGCTACCAGTGGTATAAAAGGTCATGCTACCTGGCTTGCCGCTGCAAGAAAGCCGACCATCACGATACAAACCAACTATCCCCGCCTGTACTGCAGGAGAGACCCCCCATTCTTGCGAATTCTTTTCCCAAAAGGCTGGGAGCGACACGTTGTCGCCAATTTGGCGGACAGTTAAAGCGAACTCTTCAAGGTAATTTCTGTTCTGGCTCATTTGGAAACCCTCTACATGAATACTGCTGCTAATTCCTAATCCCATGTGCTAATATTAGATTGTTAAACGCTGTATGTCAATATAATATTGCATTACTAATGCAAGTAAAGGAGCTTCATTATCAACACGAATAAGGGTGGCAGACCTTCATTACCTCAGAGCTTCAACACTACTATACGGCTCACCCCTTCAACCGCCCAGACGATGGATCAGGGCGCTGAACTACTTAGCTTTGTGAATCGTGCTTCCCCTAGCCGCGCTGCATGGTTGCGCGCCTTGATTGACGATACGCTTAAAGAGGGTGCTATTGAGGAAGCTGTTTCTATATCAATAATCAGCAAACTACTAGATAAGCTCACACCTGATCCTGGCACAAAAACGAATCTGACTGTGAAGCTCAGTAATCAACAGAGAATCATGCTGCGGAAGTTCGAGTGCTTTGCACAATCTTTAGACTGGAACATTGAGTTGAATAGAAATGAGGCGGTTCTACTGCTGATAGAGGTTCATGGAGGGGCGTACAACACATCACTAAAAAACATTCTGACTGCTTCAAAATGAAAAAAAGGCCGTCCAGGTGGACAGCCTGATAACGCTAATGGTACTCAACCCATCAAATTTTTCATGCCCGTTGTAGGCTTTCTAGATGGCGCCAACATACGGCTCTCAACTTCTCCTGCAACCGACACGCTAGCCACAATCGGTTCAAGCTCATTATCTGTGCTTTGAGACTTATTGGGTGTGGCGGAGGAAACGCTAACAGCTTGTTCATGTGTTACAGCAGCCTGTCTTTGCTGAGGTGCCGGTATCGCCTCATTAAATCCCGCCTCCCGCTCGCGCATGAACTTTTCAAAAATTGCCTGTTTGATAAATGACTGATGAACGCCCATCGACTTCTTCAGATCAAGACTCTCTACCAGCTCGGCAATGAGAGCATCATTGTGTGTTCCAGCCTTTCCAGGCTGGAACCTGATATAAACCCGCTCGTTGAAAGCGGCCACTCCCTTAGCTCCCGCCATGTTTTAGACCTGCTGCTGTGAATTCATAAACTTCAACAAGCCACGAGCGTTAGCGAACTCATCCTTAAAATCTGCATTGGGCAGAAGCAGTTCAAGCCACTTACGAAACACAATCGCGCCGCCACCAACAACCAGAATACTTTGATAGGTTGCAGTTGAGCCCACACGAGTTTTAATAAACCCACTTATACGCTCTGCCACTCCTCGGCACGCGGTATCACGCTCTTCAGTAAAATCCCAAGTTCTGCCGCTGTAGGACGCTTTGCCCGTACTCAATACGCGCTCAAGCCAATGACTAGGAAAGGTAGACCCGTGACCTGAGATTCCCTCAATCCCTTCGCTTTGCATTTTTTTACGAATGAGTTCTTCAAGCTTTGCTTTGGCATCAATGACACCAACCTTCTCTGTACCGGATTTACCGTTGTTGATGATCATTTCGCCATCACCGGTTTCGTTGATCATCTGCACGCTTAATAGATCTGTAGTTGACCCCCCCACATCTACAACAAGCACTTCGCCAAGAGTTTCCTCCATCTCAATGTAGTCTTGAGAGTAATCACCGGTATCTGTCATGGCCCAGTCGAACCAGGCACTTAATGCCTCAGCGTAAATCTGCACGCTGACCACATCAGGTTGAGCTTCACAGCCAACAACCTCAACGTTCCTCTTGCTTAAGCTTTCTGCGCTAGCGGTACGCAGTGCTGTGTTAATCACCCCCCCATCAGAGAAGAAATCACGGATAGGAAGAGTCAACGCCGCTCTCACCGGGATGCCGAGCAAACCAAACCGGGTAAGACCGTGATTGAACAATACGCGGTTAGCTACTGATGTTGGGTAATCAGCATTTCTGATGTCCATGCGGTCGTTGATAGCCGCAGAGCAGGTGTACTCAACACCGTCACACATATAAGCGCCTACACGTTCACCAGTGGTTTTACCTAGCCCCACGCCGCCAACTTGGATAAGAGAAGGCACCTTACCTGTAAGAATCGTTCCATCATCGGAGTACCAGGCAAACTTGTGATCTGCATAACCATTATCATCAGCTACTAAGCGAAATGCGGCAGTTTGCTTTTGAACCTTTTTCGTATCAGCCATTATTCAATCACCTTCTATTCATTCTACGGATCAATTGGGAGCGTGTTTTACGACTGCGATACCGGCCTGCAAGCTTCGACCGGAATCGCTTAATAGCTATTTTCATGGTCCAGCCCTTTCGTTCTAACAAAACCAGAATCAGAATCAGGACCGCGACTATCTTTAATGTGAAAAGCGTGGGGGACAGCGGTAACACCAACAAGGGAACGAGTACGCTTGTATGTGCCTCGATGATCTTTAGGCTGACCTTTGACGTTTTGCTCGCATGGCTTGTGAAAACCGTTTCGTTATCAATTTTTAGGGGCATCAGGACGCCAACCTGTCTGCTTTCATTTCTGCTTCAAGAGCTATCATTTCATTGCCATGAATAAGACCACGCTCGTACTGACGCTGAGCATCATCAATCAGACTAATCCCATGATCTTTAGTGAACCGGTGGATCAATGAAGGCATCAAATCAATAGGTGTAGCTAGCAGCTCACTACGCATATCCATCGTCAGTGCCAAGGCAGATTGGATAGCACAGCGACCTATGTTATTCGGGCGACGAAGCAAGCGTTGGTGGACGATCAAACGAGTGTTGTCGATTAGTGCATTAGTAATCCGCACACGGTCTGAACCGCTAAAGACATCAGCCATTCGGGCTATGGCCATGTGAACATTCGATGTATGTGTGGTTGTGTAGGTCGAATGTCCTGTCATAGATGCGAAGACAGCCCCTTCAATCGTTTCCTTGTCACGAGCTTCACCAAACACAACTACGTGAGGGTGCCTGCGCAAGAAATTCCGAACCGCGTCTGAATAGCTCTGAAGGTGGGCACCATAGCCCTGACGACCTATTTCGCATTGCGAAATAATTCCGGTTCGATCAGGGATGTTATTGAGGTCGTTTTCTATAGGTGAGAAGAAGGTAAGGATGTGCCTACCCTGCTCAGCGGTGGCGTGCTCACGCAAAATCGAATCTAGTAGGGTGGTTTTACCAGATCCAGTAGGTCCACAAATCAGGACGATCCCTGTCGAAGGCATGCAGTTGTCCCTGATATAAGTAGGAACCTCTAGGTCGTCCATCGTGGGCGTTTGTGAAGTACTAGGACGCATGACAATTTCAAGACCACTTTTTCCGTGTAGCCCTAAACAACCTGTTGCGGAAGATCGGAAGCGAACATGAACACCACGGCCAATGTTCAACGAATAATTGAAATCACAAGGCTCAGCGCGGATCAGATCAAGCGATGCATTAGGATTGGAGGTCATCAGGTTGACCAAACTTTCAAGCTCTTCCGTAGTTAGCTTCCGCGACCCTCTATAAACAACTCTTGAAGACCAAATAACAGACCAAGGTGAACCCGACTGTAATATCAGATCTTCGACCCCATTCGCTAGGCAGTAGTGCAGCATCTCGTTCAGGCTTTCGAGACCCATTCGTATAGGGTCTGAAAACGTGACCTCAGCAAGCTCGCCTCTAGCCCCAATGGTTGAAGCGTCTGGTGCTGCAGTACTCAGCGTGTCCATACAGGCTTCCAGTCAGCTGCTGTATTGTACTGAGCATCCCCACCAACCATGTAAATGGTCTCACCGATATTCATGGTTCGACCATTAAAGGTTACGCGGTTTGATTCAACCCGCAGTGCGGCAGGAGAAATCATATTTTTAGCTTCAAGAGTTCTGTAGAGGTGACGCCCCTCTACAGCTCTAACCAGCTGATTAACTCGATCCTCGTAAATCTGATCAGCCTGAAAAACGCCAGCCGTCCACCCTTCACGTAAGGCCTTCTTCCACTCATCTACCTCTTCGTCATTCCGAGGCAAAAGACTTTCATGCGGTGCTTCAGGGCGTTCATAGACTTGGTAAACATAATCACGCCATGTGGGTATTGACGTTACAACCCGTGCTTCCTCTTCAACTGTGTAAGCTTTCTGGACCTGGGTAGCAGCTCCTGTCTCTGGGTCATAGCTCAGTGCGTTATCAACTTGCACTATGGCTGGCATGAGCAAGCGCCCTTCACGAACGAATCCAGTAAAACTGAATGTCACATTCAGCTTTTCTTCTACTGAAGACCAATACTCCATGATCATCGAGTATCGAGCTGCTAAGCCGGTCTGAGCACCAACGCGCAAACCCTCCTGCCTAATTGCACGAATTCTGATACCCGTAGAAACGTCTCGATCTTCAACCTCTCTACCTTTCAGGTTCACCATCGCTTCCAATTCAGATGATGTCTGAAGCTGCGACGGCAACTCAACATCAACAACAGGAAAATCCATAATTTAAGCCTCGTACAATATTATTAAACGATAGCTGAATATTAGACCTGTCGCTTTTTTATGGCAAGCAAATTAGGGTCAAAGTGGGCACTAAAGCCTTATTTAGCCCATACAATCCCAGACTAGACACATAAGGCTGGATCAGGCCAAAAAGGACTCAAACAGCCTAACGCGACCCATAAGAGGTCTTTTCAAATCGCGTAGCTTCTCTAAAAACAGTGCATAGAGTGATACAAAAATGGCGAAATAGTCTGATAATGCCCATAACGACCACTAATGGCGGATATGACCTAAACTAGCCAATAATGGCGAAATAAGCCTTAACAAGCCCAATAAAATCAATTATTCCTTAAAAAGCTTTATATTTTGCTTTTAAGCCAATTGGCTACTAGCAGCAAAACTCATGAGCCAACAACCTGCCGTCCTTCCCTATCCGTGTTTTTCCTTCTAGTTACTAAGACTCCCTTACCGGTCCAAATTATTCTGATGTTGTGAAATGGAACCGGCCTTAATCAGCTCTTAACCTACGGTTTAAAAACAGCTCACGAGAGGTGAGCTGTGGTTCGCTGTATCACGCTTTGTACTGATTTTATTTGGTATAGTGATTCTGAACTGTGTATCACGCTCTGAACTGCTTTAAAATCAGTGCGAATCTATTACGGGTCTAGTGATTTGGGTGATACACCCGAATCGCGGAGCCGCTTGCCAACACCTCAGTTGCTGCCAGAAAAGGTTACAAATGACCATCAGTGAAAACATCAGATTCCGCGCAATAGGCTTGTTATCTAGCTTCCAAGAGCACTGTCTCAAAGCCACTGTGTCTCCAACTCATGATGGTGCATCCCAAGCACCTAAATCCTCTGGTAACAATGAACGGGTTATTGGCAGCGAAGTGGCTGTATCTGTTGCCGAGGACACATTGAGTACAGAAATCGGCGTGGTAGATGATGCTGGTTATGTACCTGGTGGCGTTGATGACTGCCGGATAGATATGACACAGCTACTTTGTTGGCTGAATGATCGGTTTGGTGGCAAGGGTGTGAGCTTGACTACAGCGAAGTGCTACCGGCGTTGGCTTGCTAGTTACTTTGACGCCATAGGTCACCCAGACTCATTGATGATCAGGAACTGGCAACCACCCAGTTCGCAAGAGGCTGCGTTGGCAAGTGATGCTGCAGACTCGGAATACTTGGCAGCAAAGACCTATGACCCAAGTAGGTCGTTGGTCACCTCAGATGATTTGTTGCCAGGGAACACGCGGTATTTATCGTTCATTGACCGTGAGAGCCTGTCGCTTTTGTTAGAGCAACTGTTGAGTGTGACGGCCAAAGGGACGCCTCGTTACCAAGCAGGGCCAGAAGCAGCGTTGATGTTTACGGTGAGCATGATGACTGGACTGCGCCCACACGAATGGCCTACAGCACGGTATTTAGAGCTTTTCTTTGATCCCGAGACAAAGCTTACGTTGGGACCAGTGTTAGAGGTGATGACGTTGAAGCAGTCGAGTCGTCGTGAAGATAATCCCTTACGCGAGAAGCGATACCTTGTGCTAGATAAATGGCCGAAGGACCAAATTGAAAGGGTAGTGGCTTTCATAGATCAGATACAGGGTTCTGCGGAGGACTTTGATGCTTATTACAACCGTGCTCGGATGACCTTAGGGCGCGCGTGGAAGCGCGCACAGCGTCTAGCCATTAAAACCAACTCTAAGGCCGAGGATGTCGCCAAAGGTCGTGACTCGTTACCACAGGAGCCCTTGCCCCCAAAATCAGACAGCCTTGGTGACGAAGGTAACGATGTTGAGGCGACAAAGGTGAGAGTTGAGGAATCTAGTTACAGCGGTATGGTTATGGTGGACGACACTCGTGCAGTTGGCTTCTATACCGCGCGCCATGTGTTTGCAGAAGAGATTAGACGTAGCGTCTCCCTGACACGGTTTGAGCTTGCCGCCATGTTAGGGCACTCATTGTTGACGAATCAGGTGTACTACGGCCCCAAGATGGAAAGCAGCGACCGCGAGTATGACTTTGTGTTGCCAAGGCCTTGGCCGGGAGATGCTGACGAAATCAAGCTGTGGGATTACAAGGTCAATCCATTACGCACTGCGTACATGCAGGGTGATTTATTTGGTGGAATGAGTGGTACTGAAAGTGAGCAGGGCAGTAGCTTCAGTAGAGACGGAGCATCGAGCTTTTACCTGCGTTGATGTATTCGGGCATATAGCAACCTGGTTACCAAGATTAATCCGTTGGTCTCAAACCCAAGTTTCTATTGCCCCCTACCCCTTTGTTGTCTTTGCCCCCAATCGACAAACAGCCTTTCATTCACAGAATCAATGGCACGACATAGCCCGTCTATGTCAAAAGCTTAATAGTCCTGCTAATCGTTCGCTTTTGAGCTGATGTCGTTGCTTCTCCTGAAATATGTATAGTGTTATTGTACCGCATGCCAACAGCCGATTTCAGGCGTGATCCCGCTGGCATGGTGGAGGTTTTAGATGCGTCGATTTCGACTGCATTCAATAAGTGATGTGACTGTTGATTCAGAGCCAATGCCTGCTTGGCATAGCGCACGGGCAACTGCGCGTTACTTAGGTGCCTCACCTATCGAATTGCCGACAACACTCCCCTCAATTCAAGAATACGAACTGTGTACAGGAGATGAACCGATTTTTCGGGCTCCGAAATTTGAAGCTGCTTTGTTGAGGCTTGAGCATTTAGTGGATGGCGATTCTAAAGTTTTGAGTTCTGAGAATCGTTGGCCTACCTATCTGAGGGTTAATAACCTCCAGGCAGTAAGCGCGAAGATGCTTGAAACAGCCCCCGAAGGTTTAACCCTTGAAAGCAGCTTACGAGATTGGCAGCGGCATTGGGTTAAGGAGTCAGTTTTCATTGAGATTATGGCGGCGTCACTGCCACATTCGATTAGGCCATCTCTTGTCAGGCTTAATATGCGTGAACAATCAAAGGGTCGAGGACGTTTAGCTAACCTTGATGAATGGCCTTTGATTGGCCTTGAAGAAGCTGTAGAGAGTGAGCGGAAGCTTCTCAACGAGATGTCGGCATCAGGGGTAAGGCTTAACCGGCGTTATGTGATCCGCAAGAACAAGTGGCATCTCAATCTAAAACGTAGGATTGGTGATCATTTCAATAACTGTACTCATCAAGGCCTAGATGCCGCGTTGTCGAGCTGGCTTAGAGTGTGGCGAGACACAGGTGTGATGCGAACAATGTCTGCAGCTGTGAGTGGCAGAGCACTGCCCTCCTTCGCCGGCAATTTTATTTCGGAATCCGAAATTCAAAAAAGTTATTTGTTCAGCCGCTTTAAAACATCCTGCAGCTACCAGTTAACCGTGTCTTCTAACCCAAGTGAGTCATACCAAGTAAGCAAGAAAACGATGGTCGATGCGGGTTCGATTTATCAGGTTGATGGCGCGTTGTTTTACGGATCGTCTGAGACGGGTAGTCAGTTACCCATAGACAGCATTGGTATCACTCAGGGTTTTAGCCATCACACGTCTGAAGTATCGCCTTGGTGCCCTTTAAGATTAGTTGCAAACGAAATGACTCGTCTGGGATTACAAAAATCAGATGGACGCCATTTTAAGTTGATGGGCTTAACGATTACTAAGTCAGGTAATGCGGCGAGTGTTAATCCTGAGCTTCTGGACACAATTAAGAAGCTACCTGCAGCAAGCGAATCAAAGAATCGCTCCTTACGTTTAACAAACTTGCCCACAAGCAGAATGTTGGGATTGCTACCAGCGACTTGGTTATCTACCGACAAGGTTACGGATGAACCACATTTAATACGCAACATGCGTCTAGATGAGGCTTTAGTGAGCCATTGGCTGGGCAGCGTGCGCAGAGTCATTTGTCACGAAGATTCAAATGAGGTTTTGCGATTACGGAATCCGAAATTAAAAAATGTCCGCGACGTTAATACCCATCAATTCTGCACTGACCTAATTTCGTTGGCGAATGATGGAATAACTAGCGTTGCTGGCACAGTAAACGTACCAGGCTTCCAAAATGAAAAGGGATCTGTTTACAGGGTGCCTTTGGTCTCAATCATTCTTGAAGAAGCTGTTGCGTTGATGGAGCTTGCGACTGTTCCCAAGGATAACCCCCAAGGTCTGAAATTTTCGGTACGAATCGAAAGCAACCGTAAGTCACTACATTTAATACGAGTAGTCTTTCGTTCACTGTATCGAAGCGGGTTTGACACGCACGACCTTCATCTTTTCCTGAAGTCTTTGCTCGTAGATTTACTAAGCGGCTACACCAGTGATCTGTGTGTGCGCTACCAAATGGTTCGAGTTGGCGATGACAAATACCGGCTAACCGCCCTCCCCTTCTGGTCATTCGCAAGTCACACCTTCAAGAAAGATCATCTATCTGAATTCAGTGGCCTTGTCACGATATCGCCAACCTTAGGTGAAGAAATAATTGCATCCAAGCCCATGCGCATATTGTTGTCCAGGCACACAGGAATCAGCGTTGGCTTTATCAATTCAAGCATCTCAGCAATTCAATGCGAGCTTACCAAGCAAGGCAGGGAGTACGCGCATTGCGAGCGGTTTCTAAAAATGACGGATAGACACAATTCATTTCGGATTCCGAAATTTCAATAATCAAAAATTTACCGGCAACCAGCACTACCAAATCACATTAGGAGTTAGTTATGACAAATGACAGCAACAACAACGATCAACTGGCACGGGTCAATAATCGTCTCCGCAATATGGGAGCGGCAATTGATTCCAATGCGATCAGTGGCTATGCGGTTGAGTCGGAAGAAGGCAAAGCGATTATGGCCCACATGCTTACGTCCATAGCAGCTGATGATTTTGATCCAGCTGAAACGCGCAAGATGATCACTGATCGTCTGTCTGCAGCCAAAAACTAAACGAGGACTTATCTATGAGCCATAAAGCTAAAGGTATCGGTAAGTTCCGTGAAATCCAGTACGACAACAAATTTGGTATCACTGACCAGTTTGTCATCAATGAAGCTGAAGCGGTGCTGACAACATTGGCTTTTGCAGAAGGCCTACCTGAGGGTAAATTTGATTCAGATCACCTCAAGAACATCCACGCTCACTTGCTAGGTGATATGTATGAGTGGGCGGGTCAATTTCGGGACACGGAATTGGTGGTTGGGAATACAACAAGTATATCCATGACAAAAGCGTCAGAGGTTGTTGATTCCACCAATAAGGTGATGAAAGCAATTGAGAGCGAAAACTTCGGTGATATGACACGCATTGATTTTGCCGACAAGATGGCTGACTACTACACAAAGCTCTATGCCATTAGTCCATTCCCAGACGGTAACGCACGGACTACGCGAGCTTTCATTGATGCCCTGGCTAGTTCCCACGACATGCAGGTTGAGTGGTCACAGCTACCTGGCGATGCATTTAACTCTGCAGTTGAGATGGCATTGGATGGTCAATCGAAGGGCTTGAACACGTTGATGCGTATTGCAGTTAAGCCTGTTGATCTGTTTGATCTGCATAGCACGGCCAGCATCAAGCTAAAGACATCAAATATCATCCGCGAGGTTGGTCTCAATAGTGCTCTTATTCCTGTGGACCAAATAACGTCTGCAGCTGATATCAACAAGCTTGCGCGGTTCGCCAAGATAGAAGTTGTTAAGAGCCTTGAGCAGTTTTCAAAAGCTGGAACGAGCTTCATGCGTGATTGGGCTACAACGAGTATTGAGCATTCACAAGCTAGCTCCTATGACAGGGCTCACGGAAGCGCGCTGTTAAACGACGTTCTACAGCGAATGGATACAGACTCTGGGCCGGGGCTCAGGGGCCCAACGAACTAACCATCTTGAGAAGGGCGCTAAGGCGCCCTTTTTTGTGTCTGTAATTTTTCGATTTCGGAATCCGAAATTCTAGGAGTTTCTTTCTAAGGCAGTTAATTCAGCCGATATGCAATGAAGACATTCTTAGATCACCTCATGAAATATTGAGCACCTACTTCCTAGAAACCCTCGTGACAAATACACACGTGAGCTTCTTGCTAGCTTCAACTCTCAATCCTGCCCTCAAAGATCTGTCCAGTCTTGGACCCAACCTTGATGACCTCCAGCTGAATAGATCCTGAATGACGATGCCACATAATCGAATCCATTCTGAGCGTGAGTGCTGATCGGAGTAGGGGAGGGGGTTTGTTAAATATTCAGCGATGGTTACCAGCTGAGCACGGTCTTTTGTTTTGCAGTTTCGGATTCCGAAATTCTAGGCCGCGTACCTGGTAGCTGTTGGCGAGCATTGGTTTTGATTGATCAACCGGGTTTGGGTTTGGGTGTGTAGTCAAATCTCAAAGAGATGTCGTAGCGACTTATTGTTTTTAAACCCTACTACTATAGGTGTCAGATTTTCTGGGTTAAGGGTGACAGTATTTCTAGACAGGCTGTGGATAAAGTAAGTGAGCATGTCCTTGTAAATGAGATTTTGTTGAAGTGAGGTCAAAATCGACCCTCTGTAATCGCTTATATGACGCGATAGAGCATGAGGTAGTGCTCTTTTATGGGTTTAGAGGTGTGAATGACCACAGAGGCTCCTGCGGCCTTCTACGCAATGGTGATTATCTAATATGTAATTTCGGAGTCCGAAACGTCAGGAGGGGGGAGGGTCTTCTTTGCGTTTAGCTAGAATTGACTTCAGACCCTCAATTCCACGCTTTGCAGTTTCGGGATCGGGAGTCTGGCTTTCTTCGTGCTTCCAAAGGTTGTGAGCTTGGCTATAGGTGCCGGTCTTTGGTAATTGCGAGAAACGGTCAGGTGACCGATTCTTAGAAGGAGTGCTTGATGGCGTGTTGAGATTGCGTTTCTCAAGGCCAAGCGCTCTACGTCGAAGAGTCTCTAATGCAATGTTTAGTTTAAGATCACGAAACAGATTGAACGTCAGCCGAATGAACCTGGTGTTAGCCATCCTGAGGATGTAGCCAGACCTCACTAGCGTTCCCATGCAGCGCTTTACAGTGCGGCTATTAAGGCCCGTGTGGCGCGCTATCTCGTCGTTGTAGAGTGGTCTAGTAATATTGTACTTCGGATTAACAAAGCGGCATTCGAGCGTTTTGATATCAAGCCGTTTAATGAGGTGATTAAGCACCTTAATAAGCGATTCACGGTGTTGGGTGTGAATCATGTGTGGCTTGTGATGCTTGGGTGCCCTGGCGCCAGCGTAGATTACAGATTTGGTAACTATCGACGCGGGAAGGTTGTTGGCGTAGCGAGCATAGACAAGCTGCGGCAAGGTCTTCGGATCTATCCGAAATCCCTCCAGCTTCTCTATTAGTCGCTCTTTTAGCTCAAGAACCTTCATTTTACGGTTCGGGCTATTTAATCCTGGGGGAGGGTATCGGAGCGGGGGAGGGCTCTAACTAAGCAAAAGTGAAAAATAATGCTCTTTTGCTGTTTTATCCGAAAATGCGACTTGACCACATTTCGGAAAAATGGGAGTATTTCATTGAATCTTTTGCACGTAAGGTCACATGCCAAGTGATCGCAAGAAGTACTCCCGGTTAGTTGAGCGTCCGCCAAGACACACCTCGACTTCACCGGGATTTTTTTTGCCCGCAATTCCTTATTCGTTATTTGTGCCATCAAGCACTAATTGATACTTCCACTCTGGAAATACCTCAGTTGTAACAAAATCAATTTTCGGATTCCGAAACTGCGTAAATGGCAATAGCTATTTAAACTATTTATATTTTCGGATTCCGAAATTAGTAAAAATTGATCAGCCCTAAAATAGATTCAATAACGACACAACTAAGCTAATCAGACATCAATGCTGGCAAGGGCAAAAAAAAGGTACGAGCAGCCGTAAACCGCTAAGCCTAAAAAAAGGCAAAGGGATTCTGTCTGCGCCTATGCGCTGCAAAAAAATAGTTGTGAAGCCTTGAATTTCAAGGGGTTTGCCGTAGAGCCGGCAAGTGGCTGACGGTCGCCTGTTATCAGGTCTTTCGTCAGCAAGGCGGGATATGTAGCTGCCAAGCTACTGAATCTTTTGCCCGCAAGGATGCTTCACATGTACAGAGCATCTCTATTTGAGCAATATACAACCATATAAATCTTTGAGCTGCAACCAAATTGACATGCATGTTCTGAGTTACCATTGTGGAACTCGAAACTTGAATAGGCCTTTACCGGATGAGTGTTATCGAAGCTTCAAATAAATCTACTAATTTGAAAGCCCTCTGCGCGAAGTTACACTTTCAGCTAAAGCCATCTCGTGTGATTGCGCTGATAGATAATCATGCGTTCGGTATTTCGCTCGTGAGGGTAGCAGCAACAGCGCCTGCCGGTGAATCGAGCAAGGACTATTTCAGCCATGCTTGGCCGCAATTTCGTCTAGCCCTACCTGGTCGTATTTTAGAATCACGGTTCGATCTTCGACACGGTAATGGTTTGGCGATTAAGCGTGTCTTTGCCTCATGGCTACCAGCTGATCTTTTTGTAGGTGGCCTTACCGTTAAGCGTGACTCTTGGGTGCTTGTGGTGCGTGGCCGGTTTGCTAGTGAAGCGGGATCTATCGTGGTCAATGATAGTGCTCTGGCTGATGAGCAAGTACATTTTCATCAGTTATTCAGGTATGTCAGCGATATAGCGGGCTCTGATCCAGAATCCGATAAGTTGGTGGTCTGAGGGTAGGGTAGCGCTAATGCGCTCTGCCTCACCCAACCCCCGTCTTGTTCTCCCCACGTAGTTCTGTGTAATTCCGCCTTACCAATCGCCTTTGCCCTTAGTGCAGCTTCCGCTAATGCGGGGGCATTGCTGTGGGCGCTCTACAGCCTTTCTTAGACCTGAGTTGGCGTTGAGCTGGGCTCCTGTTCCTGTTGTTGTATAAGAATATTGTACTGTGATAATGTGGCGACTCTATGAACCATCACAGGTTTATCTACGGGGTACTTCGATGACAACATCACCACGCCTACTGAGCAAAATATTCCTTTCAGGAGCGGCTGCATTCTTTTTGTCATCGGCAATGGCTGAAGGTTTTGACATTACGAATCATAACCTCCCGGTATTGACAGCAAACGTGGTTGTCGAGTCCCAGCCTTGCCCTGGAGTTGGTGCCAAAGGTTTCAATTCAGTGGGGAAATTACTGTCTTGCCAAGCTGGTTTCTGGTCTCGTCACGAGCCAGTTGACCCCGGTGCGATGTGTGGCTTCCAGTCAAACTGGGGAACAACTGGAAACGGCTGTCTTGGTTACAACATGTACACCCAAGGTTGCCCAGCAGGTTATTCTTTGAATGATTGGCAAGGTGAGATTGGTCAAGACCGACGCTTCATGTTTTGTACAAAAAACTGATTCTTGGTCGTAACTGCTTTGATCATGCGAGATTATGCCTACTTCTGAAGAACACCAACGTTTAACCAATCAGGGCGCATCTTGGTTGCGTAGGAACGGTTTTGGTGTGGTTGCCACCGAGTTAACCTGTTTCGGCAATCGAGAGCGTCCTGATGTCTTAGGCTTTCGTAGCAGTTGTTCTGCCATGATTGAGGTTAAGGTAAGCCGATCTGATTTTCTTGCCGACCATAAAAAACCTGAACGCTCATCAGGTGGAATTGGCGTTTATCGTTTTTATTTATGCCCTGAGGGCTTGATAAGCCCGAATGAATTGCCTGCTAAGTGGGGGCTTCTGTATTCCAAGGGCCGAACGGTAAATGCCGTGGTTAAACCCCGAGGGAATATCTGGCCAGCTTCAACACCTCAACCACCAGAGATAGAAGAACTCTTTAAGGAGTGGCGTGAGTTCCAGCATGAATCTGATGCTCTTGCTGAGAGAAGCGCCTTGTACTCAATAGCACGCCGCTTAGTTGCCAAAGCCTAGCTAGGTAGGGGTAAATGTACTGGCGATTATCGTACGTTCGTTGGTGCCCAGCCCAGCTGGAAGCATATAAATTTCATAGACCGTCCTACCCTTTTTGCGCTCCCTCACTATCGTATAATAATACCGCCATATCTTATTGCTCTTCGCCCTCTCTTCCCGCGTAGCCCTATGAGTAATTACCCCTAGTTGAGATGCGCCACATGTGACCAGCTGATCTAATTGATCCTTTCAACATGAATGGTGTGATCATGCTGACCTACCTGGCCGATACAAGAGCGATGCTGCACGGTATCTCGTTTTTCGCTTTCTATTTTGTTAGTTACCTATGCGCAAAGCGTCTTGAGGCTGAATGCCCGATACCAAGCAGGGCTCAGGTTGCAGCTCTGCTGTTTAGTGCATGCCTAGTGCTCTCTGCCGCATGTTTCGTCACTCCGCTTACTGGTGAGGCTGTGAGCGCCCTTGTGGTGCTGGTTGGACTTCTTGCGCACATAGCCCGCTCCTTCAGATCCCCTAGCATCAGAGCGTTAGCAATTTGCTTGGCTATGTCTTGGGGATGGGAGCTGATTATTCAGCCCCTAGTTACGGTATACGGAGCGCCAGCAAGGGGATACATCCAGTGGGGCCAAGTATCAACTGATCTTGTTGGCATCGTGCTTGGTGCTTGCGTGTGCTGGTCTCTGAGGTTTAGAGCGCCAGCAAGCAGAGTTGGATGTTAGGCGCCGGCGCCAGCAGAAATGACGGGCTCAATAAGCCATCGCCAGAGACCAACAGCATTGGTGGCACAGAAGCATATTTGTAAGCAGAGTAAGCCCCAAGCTTTGAGGTTGTAGGAGAAGACAGCCAAGGTTGAGCTGCTTATTGCAAAGCCAATCCAGCCATAGGGTGACAACCCAGTATTGCTCGCAATCATCATGGCGCCAGCAATGCCGGCAATTGCTCCAATCCACTCAAGGCCGCGCATTGTTTTAGTCACAGTACGAACGCCTTGTGGGGGTAGGTGGGATGAGCCCTATGGGCAGAGACCCTTTTCAGAAGGCATCTCCTAAGCTGGGCATGCGCTGGTCATTACCAGACATTGCGCTCATTACCCGCTCACGTTGTATGGAGGGCAGGCGGAATACTTCAGAGCGCTTAATCAACAAGCCCAGCTCGTTGGTCTCGTCTGTAATGTCACCCGCCCTGTCTAGGCGTGACCCTATCTCCATTTTTGGTTCGCTTCTCGCCGGTGTTTTGTAATCAAGATTGAGCGGGAACCGAGATGGGTATTCGGGCGTTGCGTACCACAACACCATTTTCTGAGTGATGGTGTCGAACTCATCATCCAAGACCAGATATCGCACCTGGTGGGTAGCAATATGATTTGCTGCCACAGCCCATCGCGTTGTGACTGTAAAATCACGTACCGGCTTGTTTGTTTCCACATAAAAGCCATTGATCGCTTTGGTGCCAATATTCCTGCAGACAACGAGATAATCTTTGTTGGGGTAGGGGCGCCGAGCCGTTAGCTCCTGACCGCCTTTCAAGTCTAAGCCTAACTCAGGGCATTTAAGGTCAATGAGAGCGCATGGCTCAGTTGCACGATTTGCATAAATCTGGGGTGTTAGGTGGATCAGCATGTCGTTTCCTCTTAGGTCGAGCTACTAGCTTTGCTTCATTCAAGGCCTTTCTTCTGAGCGCCAGCAATGGCGCTTGTGGCCTTGCGAATTGAAAACTCACTTTCTGTACCATCACTGAATTTCACGACAAAACCTTGAGTCGTGCCTCCCTTATCGCCGGTGCCACGCTGTATGTTTCGCACGCAAAACGAGACAGGCTCAGCCTTCATTGGGTAGTCAGTAAACTTGCAGTACTTGGTATACAGGTCTTGTAGTTGGTCGAACTCAGCTGAATCAACGATATCGGTATTCGTACCGGCGTACTTGTCACGGATGGCATAGAAGAAATCGTTGGCAGCAATCTGCGAAGCAAAGCTTTTGTCGAGGATCATCACCTTATTCGGCATCATCATTCCCTGATCAGTAGGTGGGCTCGCAACGTGTTTGGTGGTTGCAAGCCCTTGGTTGGTCGTCTCTATGTTTTACTGCCTAACCTGAGATACGACAACTTCATTGTTGCCTAAATACCGATCAAGCTTGCTAGCCCTGCTTGCTATTGCTGCCAACTTTTAAATGCTATGAGGCCAAAGGTTTCTCGGCCTCAAGCGTCCCACGGTGGTATTCCTCGGCACTCAGTAGCATAGGTGCCCAGCTCAGATATTCTGAGCGAGTACGCGGGTCAGTGAAGAAGCGTATGTAGTCGCCCAGCTGGTACGCGCTGACATTGAACAAGCTGCTAATTGGTACTTTGATCTGAGCTTTCACCATTCTGTCGAAGCTGTAACTCTTCTCGCGCAACCAAGTGAACGTAGCCACCTTGCTCCGTGGTGTGAGTGAGGCCATGAAGGCAATGCGACCGGGGCCGGGGTCGCCATAGGGCCTAAGCCTCTTGTAGTAATGTTTGCGCTCGTAGGGGATTTTATAATTGTTGTCCATTTTCACGTTCTCCCTGTCAGCCTCTCTTACTTCCCCCATTTCCTCTTGGCCGAACATAACCGAGTCTTCGGTTACCTGGGCGTTGCACTTCTGAACGTATGCGTTGATGTCGGGGGAATCACCCCAGTGCAGGGCCATCGAGCTGTCGTAGATAAGCTCTACTGACTTGCTGAACGAGTCAGGGCTCCACATCTTCACCGGGGCGTGCGGTATTAGCGTGTGGGTCCGGTCGAAAAGTCCTTGGACCACTAGAGCCACACGGTTGTATTCCTTAATTTCGGTTTGAATCTTCGCCATCGCTAGATCGTAGTAAACACTGCTGTCATCGCAGGGATGCCAAGATTGGATAGAAAAATGTGAATCCTTGTAGGGGTTGGCATACCACCATGATTGATTAGGGTTAGCTATTTCCCATTGCTCTTGTGGATTATCGAGTACCCACTGTTTGCTTTTTGCTTGGTTGATGTCGCTTTTAGCAACCCTGTCATCAAAGTCACGCTTTGTGATCATCGTTTCAATTCGGTCGCTCCCCCAAAGCTTCATCATCATGGGTTCTGAGGGATCGAACACCGCTCGCTCGGGAAATATCTGCTCGCCAAAGTCAATTTCGGTGCTCACGCGATAAAGCTGCTCGCCATTGCGGACCATCAAATAGGTTTGCCTGTCAGCTTCAGCCATGCTGAAAGCAACGAAAGCACTGATGTTATCTTCTGACCGGTCTTTGGTATGTCGGCGCACCTTCATCGACACCATGCAGCGCGGGAAGGGCAATATGCGATTGACGTTATTAGGTTTGGCTAGCCATCTATCAAATGCGTCCATCGACTTAAAGGTCATTCCACCCGTCTCATAATCAAGAAGGCACTCTTCGTCCATGTACAAGCGACGTTGCATGACCCTTAGCTTCTCATCACGAGCTGCCGGCTGACCGTCTGTGATGGTCACGACAGTTTCAAAAATGCCCGTATACAGCTGGATATTGAATAAGCGGTCTTCAATTTTGCTAACGCTGGCTTTCATTGGGCCTAGCTTGGCCTGCAGGGGTAATCCTGTAGCCCCCATCCATCGCGCAAGCTCGCCTGACAGCTCTTCATTGCGCTTGAATAGTGCCGGCAAGGTTTCTTTCTGCGCCAGCACCAGCGCGTTCTTAAAGGCATCAACATCGACTTGGCCTGATAGCAAGGCAAGCGATCTTCCTTGGCTGTCACCTGTCGTTTGATGATTTAGCTGTGGGGCAATGCCTAGCTCTTCAGTCAGGCGCTGGATTTCTGCCATGTTGTCGGCCAGTGCGTGTTGGTAAAGCTCGACCATCGACTTTATGTAAGCGTCCGCTTCAGGCTCATGGGTCAGCTTCACATCGAATTCATCACGGTGAACACGGCTGACACGGCAACCCTTCAGCTCTGGCTCTGATAGCTCGACGTAGTTGCTACCAATCTCCCTGACACACATAAGCACGGGCTCATCGCTGTAGTTACGCCAGTACCATTGGCCGAGCTGGGCCGTCTCAAAGCCAGTATAAAACCGTTCTACCTCGACGCTTGAGATAACGGACGGTTGTGTAGGTTTGCCCTGGCTTTCGTTATCCGCAGTCATAGCTGATTATCCTTCTGCGCGCGTGACGATATCGTTCATGGTTTCACTGGTAGCCAGTATCCGACCTGACTTATGCCAACGTTCAGAGGTGCCGCAAGACACGTATAAGCCATTGCATCCAAAGTCATGCTTGGTTGACGACTGCTGAACAGTGACGCGCTCGCCGCTACGGGTTAAGTACTCACCCGGCGCCACAACAATGCTTGGCAGTAAAATCAGCGGAATAATGTAGATGCTCATGAGGTCACCTTAAGCAGGGTGTTGTAAGCGCCAGCAACGACAGACTTACAAGCCGTTGGAGTAGTAAGCGCCATCTTGGATGAAGCCGAACATGGAGCCGCCGAAGTGGTATTCAACCAGAGAGCCAGCGCCGGTCATGCCACCATAGTTTTTGGTGGTCACAGCTTGTGGTTCCAAGCCAACACTCACGCGCTCGTCATTTTCTTTGTCAGCTGTCTTGAGTACTGCGTTGAATTCGGTTTCGCTAATTTGCTGCATGTTTTGGCCTCAAGTGCTGATGTGTATGCATCATAATAGGTGTGTTAAACGCACCTTGTCAACGATAAAGCAGACCAATAATTTGATTTCAAAACACCCGGTTTTGCTACCAAAGGATATACTGAGAGAAGCCTAGCTAAATTAATCTAATAGTGATAAAACATCACTTAAGATCAAATTAACGTGATATATCATGAAAAAAGCTCATAGCCTTCTATCTGACTCAGTATTGGACGACATCAAGTCCGTAGGTTTGCATATTGAGGTGGCCAGACGGCGCCGGAAGAAGACCGCCAAGCTTGTGTGCGAGTCTGCAGGGATAACCCCGCAAACTTACAAGCGACTGGTCAATGGTGACCCTGGTGTGTCGATTGGCGTAATCGCCGCAGTGCTTCACGCGCTGAACCTGGAAGACACCTTGCAGGCTATTGCAGACCCGGCCACTGATAAGCAGGGAATCGCTTTAGAAGTTTCTCGCGCAAGTAAATCTGGTAATGGAGATGACAATGGCAGGTTGGACACCAATTTCTAAAGCGTATGTGTTTACCCAGCTGAAGGGTGAATACGTTGCTGCTGGCGTGTTGGCAGAATCCCCTTCTGGATTTCGCTTTGCCTATGCGCAGTCGTGGAAGACCAACCCCGAAGCTTACTCTTTGGACCCGTTGAATTTGCCTTTAGGTGACCAAGAGTTCAGTAGTCGAAAATGCTGGGGGTGCTTGCTTGATGCTGGCGCTGACAACTGGGGCCAGCGCGTTTTAATGGCGACTCATAGGCAGGTGCCAGCAAATCAAATCGAATGGCTTATATCCGCCCGTGGGACCGGTGTTGGTTCTGTGGTCATCTCAGCATCGAGGCACCAACTGCCAACCATGCTTGCACCGCCTGACTTTGCCTTGGTCTCGGAAATGATGGTCCAGGCCGAGCAGCTGATTCAAGAGGGCAGGGTAGATGAAATTGCCGCTCTTCCTGAGCACATCCAAAAGGCCTTGGTTTATGGATCGTCAATGGGGGGCGCGCGGCCAAAGTTCACTGTTGCTGATGATGGCAGTGAGTGGATATGCAAGCTTAGCCGGTCAGACGATACGTTTAACCAACCAATTGCGGAGATGGCCAGCTTAAATATGGCCACTGACTGCGGGCTTACTGTGCCTAGACATAAGCTGCACATGGTTGGGGGTCGGTCGGTATTGATGATTGAGCGCTTTGATAGGGACAAGGAGGGCTTTAAGCGCCATTACCTCAGTTCATTTGCGCTTCTGAATCCAAATAAGGCTATTGATGGTGACCCTGAAGGCGTGATGAGCTACATACGGATAGCCGATGTTATTGGGAAGGTGAGTGCGGCGCCTGCAGCTGATCGAAAGGAGTTGTTCACGCGGATGGTTTTGAACGTCGCTGTTGGTAATACCGATGATCACCTTCGCAATCATGGCTTTCTTCATGTTGGGGGTGAGCGGTATCGTCTCTCCCCCGTGTTCGACGTGCTACCGCACCCAAAGCAAATAACTCAGATGGCGTTATCCATTGGCAGGGATGGTAGGGAGGCATCATTGGAAAATGCGCTGTCTATGCATGAGCGTTTCGGGCTGAGCAGGGATGAGGCTATAGACGCCATTGATAACGTCACTAGGGTTACTCAGAACGCCAATCAGTACTTTGTTGATGCTGGCGCCAGCAAGCTAGAAGCAGGCGTGCTTCACAAAATCGCGCATGACAAGCTGGTTGCCTATGCTGGTCCAGTGTCAAGCGAGCCTGAGAGTCGGTCATCAAAACGTGCAGGACCAGCACCACGTTAATGCTGGTCCTTGGGGGCCGGTTAGCCTAAGCGGGTATGACCGGCAGATACCTTGACGTTTAACACCGCACCTTCAGCAACTGAGACCAGTCTGTCATGTACGCGGGAGATAAATACTCCCGGCGCATGCCCCAGCCTGGCTCGGGGTTCGTCCGCGCAAAGCGAATGCTGCCGCGCCCCATCTTCCGGTTGATCTGATCAAGCGTGCTCATCACTCTTTGGCTGGCGCCTGAGTCACCTTCATTGAAAAGGTCTTGGGTATGCCCGTGTGCGTCTATTAGGTGAGTGAGCACCACACCAGCTTTAGCGTAAGCATATCCTTCGCGGTAAACCTCCCTCAGACCCTGCTGAGCGACTTCCGTGATAACGCGCGTGTCAGCGCTAGGGTGTGGCAGCTCCATCGTCACAGAGCGTCCATAGCGATTTTCAGGAGATATAAACCAGCTGGTACGGACGTAAACTTGAAGGCAAGTCACAAGGCTTTGTTGGCGGCGTACCTTCTCGCTCACATTGGCAGCGTAGGTAGCAACCACCGATTCGAGTTCGCAAAGGTCATATAGCTTGTTACCAAAAGACCGGGTGCAGGCGATCATTTGTTTTTTGCCGGCGTCATCGTAGAAGGGTAGGCATGAGGCGCCGGTAAGTTCGCGGGCTGTGCGTTCGACGTTCACATTGAAGTGTCTACGGATCTGCTTTGGGTCAGCCTGCGCCAGCATCCATGCCGTTGTAATCTTGTGGTCCTCGATCAAGCGCTTGCTTAGCTTGGCGCCAATACCCCACACCTCATCCACGGGTGCGTACTGCAGTAGCTTGCGTTGTTTCTCAGGGTCTAATAAATCAACGACTCCCCCGGTCTTCTTGATCCAGCGCTTTGCGGCCCAGTTAGCCATTTTCGCTAATGTCTTGTTGGGACCAATGCCTATGCCAACAGCGATGCCGGTACGCCTATAAATCTCTTGCTGAGCAGCTACCGACCAACCGTAAGGATCGGCCATACCGGTTAGGTCTACGAAGGACTCGTCGATGCTATAAACGGCACTTTTTGGCGACATTTCGTCAATGATAGCCATGACCCTATCTGACATTGCCTGGTACAAAGCGTAGTTAGAAGAGAACAAGTAAAGCTCGCCTCTTGTGACCATTGGCATTATCTCAAAGACAGGGGCGCCCATCTTGATACCAAGGGCTTTAGCGGCTGGGTTGCGTGCCACCACGGCTCCATCATTGTTGCTCGCCACAACCACCGGCTTGTCTCGTAGCCAAGGCTTAAACATGGTCTCAACTGCGCAATAAAACGAATTGCAGTCGATCAGCCCGATTTGACTTGCGGGAGGGCGGGGAATGGAGTGTGGTGGGCTGTGTACTGTACGCATGACCAGTATTATACGTGAAGGTTGATCGGTCGGGTGTAAGGTTTCTGTGGCCTCTGCCGATGGTCACCGGCAGCTGCCCAGAGACATACCGCGCTAGCGACAGCTTGCAACTGGGGATTGGCGGGCTTTATCGCTAAGCGGGCATCAAGCAAGCGTCTTTACAAAGTTGACAGGTGCATTAAACGCACCTAGTATGATGCCAATAGATACCAACTAATCAAGGAAACCGCCCAACCATGAACAAGGCCCGACGCAAGCAGCTGTCTGAAATTACCGAGCAACTGCTAGAGCTTCGAGACCGCATCGAGCAGTTGCAGGAAGAAGAACAGGAAGGCTTCAACAATCTGCCCGAGGGCCTTCAACAAGGCGACCGTGGGCAGGCAATGGAGCAAGCCACCGAGCAGATGGGTACAGCGCTGGACTCAATAGATGAAGCCGTGCAGTCCCTGGAAGAAGCTCAGGTGTGACAGGTACAACTACGAAGGAAAACGTATGCGAAAAATAATTGTTAATCACACAAGCCAAAGCAAATACGATGTAAAAGACCTCGATGGGAAGCCGGTTAAGGCGTTTGAGTTCATCTTTGACGATCATTTATTGACCGTTTTAGAAACCCTAAGCACCGGTGATCTTAAAAGCTATAAGGTTAAAGGCCGTTTGTTTACCGATACAGGCATCGAGTTAGCAAATTGTGATTTAGAAGTAAGTGATGGCGATAAATACATCAGCTATGACGGTTTCTTACGAAATGCAGCTGGTTTTGAGCTTTGTGGTAATAACGACTTCCACTTTGAGAGAATAGCGACTGATCAGCAAAACGAATTAGAGCTTTCTAAATAATGGGTTGTTGTAGGAAGCCATCGCTGACCATCAGCCCGACCAATCTAATCAAACTGCCCTGGTAGCCGGGGCTTCAAGGAATCAACTAATGCACACCAAGAAAGAACGTCGCGATTTTGTTATGTTCCAGCTTGATGGGCTGCTGTCTAATTTTACCAATCAGGGTAAATCAAAATGAAGTTCTACCGGTTTCGCCTCGATCAGTCGCCGGCTACAGCTCTAGAGCTGAAAGCGCTGCGTCGTTTCACATTCCTAGCGATCACTCTTCTAGTGATAGGGGTAATTTCCATTATTGCTTTTGGTAGTGGTACGGAAGTTCTTCTGGTCCTGCCTATAGGAGGGGTACTGCTGATAAATTTCGCAGAAAGTCTTCGTTCTGCCTATATATCCCAAGAGCGCAAGCTTGTATCCATGATCGAAGCGGGATACCTGGACGATACCCACCTTGAATTCATCCAACAGGTCGCAAATCAAAATCGACCCCTGACCTATGGGGAAGCGAAAGGGCTGATCAACAGCGCCTGCATATCTGAGAAGGCACGCTGTCGAGACACCCTCTACGGAACTGGAGCTGAGACGGTGAAAAATACTGGCAATGTTAAGGTCTTCAGACCGAGCGACCCCGCCACCGAGCAAAACGCCGACTGATCTAGGAATTCAATACACGAATCGGCACATAGGAGGCCCAGCGATGCAGCAGGTAAATTATTTCGTAAACGATAAGACGCGGGTATGTCGAGTTTCAAGCGGCCCTGGCAATTCAGAAGTGACAATTGCCGAAGGTTTTCGCGAAGTAACCGTAGACGCCCAGGAGGTCTTTCGCGAAGTGACCAAGGTTGCGCTAGACGCAGGCTGGAACCCTGAGGGGATGGTGTACGCAACATTCATGGCAAAGCACCCCCAATTAGCAGCAACGTAGGCTCAACTTATATGTGCACACTAACCCTGACCGGCGCTCTTGCAGGGTAGAGTAACGCGCTTGAATACCTGCTTAACGCTTTTCTGCTTGTCGTGGAGCTGCGCGCAGCGCCGCCAAAACTGCGCCTTCCAATGCCTGCTGACCAGCCCGGTCATAGCGCCGCGAGAAACCGGCGTAGGTCTCACGTAGTGGTAGCAAAATACGCTCTATGTCAGAGACTTTGCGGGCGTCAGCTTCAAGCTTAGTTTGCCGGTCATCTGCCTCAGCTTTCTCATCAAGAGCGCGCCACTCAATTCGCTGTTCCAGGTTCGCCCACTGTTCTTTGTAGGTTGCTGCGGCATGACCACTGATCTGGGTATCGGTGAACCTCGCCCCTTTGTAAACACCACCAACCGCGCAGCGTTTGAAGGATTTGAAGCCATAAACTCCTGCTTTGCCCAGTTCGCCATTCGTCATGATGGGGTATATCAGCGCACCCATCTTGTTGCCCTCTAGGACGCGGCGACCAGCGAACACAAAGTCTAGCTCTTCCCATTCAGCATTTGTTTCATTCTTGTCAGTCATCTTTACCCCAATAGCCATCCGGCGCTTGCGATTTGTTATTGGCTCAAGGCTTCGACATTGCCTTGAACATAGAGATGGGTGGGGCGCCCTGTTAAGGCGCCACTTTTAAGCTCATCTGCTCGCGTATTGCGTGTTTTCTTCGACCATTAATGTCGGCATAGGAGAACATCATCGCTGTATCACGGTAGCGCTCGAATGTGGCAATCAACTCTTTCTTGGCCCTGGCAAACATTGCCGATGCAGACTCAACCGGGATTAATGGCGAAGGCATAAAAAAGAGGTCAATGGCGTTTCTGATAAGCGCGTAGTCGTTGCACGGCAAGGCTGCTGCGTTCTCTTCCATGTAACCCAACTTAAAGTTCAACACGAGGTCTATGCGCTTTTCGTAGTCTAAAATCAGGTCTGATTTTACTTGATCAAATTGACCCTCAATTGAAGCTTTGGAGCCTTGCACCTGTTGGGCTAGTCGCTTCTTGATGCCAGTTCTGATTGCTTCTTGTTCGCCGCGTTTCATGTTTGCCATCCTCGTATTGAGTATCCATATAGACCTTTGTGTGGCCGTCGAAAAGATAATATTAAATAACGATTGTATGTACAAGCGTAACTTAATATTATGGAGTCATTGAGGCGAAGACATAAAACAGGTGAACCATGACAGCTCAAGCAATCATCCATATTCAGCAGCACCAAGCCCCGTTGAACGGACTGGACCTTTTGGTGAGAAATGCTATTGAGAGCGTCAAAGTAGAGCTGTCCAAAGGTTCGCATCTAGTAGTTGCCTACTCTGGGGGCAAAGATTCATCCGTAACGCTGGCGCTAACATTGATGGCTGCAAGGGAGTGGGTGGAAGAGGGCAACACCTCACCGACCATCCACGTTGCCCACAGCAACACAAAGATGGAAAATCCTGTTATCCACAACTACAACAAGGGCCAGCTGAATAAGATTCGTGCTTACTCATCAAAGCAAGTGCCGGTTAAGGTCTGGTTGGCCGAACCCCCGCTGAGCCAGGACTACCTTGTCTCAATTTTGGGAGGTAGGACGATTGCGTCCGTCGGCAACAATACGAAATGTCAGCAAATGACTAAGGCCTATCCGTTAAATCAGGTGAAGGGCTTTATTAAAAAGTCGATTGCCAGTGAAACCGGCCAGAAGCGCAAAGAATTGCGGATTGTGTCGATCATAGGCACGCGGTTTGATGAGTCGGTCGCACGCGGCAACGCAATGCAACAACGCGGGGAAAGCGCGAGTGAGGCAAAGTCACTCAACACAGCCACTAATGATCTGGTACTGAGCCCGATTGCTAATTTCAGCACTCTTGAGGTGTTTGAGTTCATTGGCCGTGTCACCAGCGGTAAGGTGGCAACCTATGACGACTGGGAAGACCTGCTAAGGGTGTACAGGGATATGAACGGCGGTGACTGTATGGTTGTTGCCTACTTAGCTGAGAAAGAAGCGCCACGGGCTCCCTGCTCGGCTAGAACAGGTTGCTGGACGTGCTTGCGTGTGTCGCGAGATACCTCGACCGAAAACATGCTTGCTGATGAAGGCAACCGTTACGACTGGATGCGCCCGCTCAATGAGCTTCGTGGCTATATCAAAGCGCGACACTTTGATCCATCCGCGCGCTGCTGGTTAGCACGCACAGTCAATGAAGATCGTGGCACGATCAAGATTCTACCCAATGCTTATTCGCCTGCTTTCACAAAAGAGCTGCTGGGTATCATTCTTACCATGCAACGTAATGAGCGTGCATACGCATCGCGTAAAGGCATTGAGCCCCGCTTCCATCTGCTGACTCTTGAGCAAGTTCTCGCTGTCGATTTGCTATGGGCGCGCTATGGGTATCAACAGCCATTCACCGCTGTTCGGATGTACCGGGACGTTGAGGACAATGGGCTCTCCGTTGCTATGCCGGATTACAGTAGCCTACCGGTATTCACTGCAGCTGATGTGAAGTTCACAGCTGAAATGCCTTTCTGTGACCGAGACTACAATGCCGTTTTCAGCGGGCTGCGAAACGTGGCTGCAGCTGCTGCAGACTGTGAAGAACTGAAGACCCTGCGCGATGGTACTTACGCCCTTGAGGCCACCAACGAAGGAGATAGCTTTGACATTGATCACGAGGGTGCCTGGTTGTTCTATGAATTTGATCTGGATTACGCCCTAGAGCGGGTTAGCCTTACCCATGCGCCAGCAGAAGCCATGTTTTATCTGATGGGCTTGGGCACCGTACAGATGTACAAAGGTGGCTACGCGGAGTGGGACCGTATGGTTAGAATGTCAAACCAGATTCATCGCCTGCAGCTTCAGCCGATTCTGCACGACCCAAAAGCGCTATGTGAGCGCCTGCGGGCTGAGGCCCAGCTCGACCTTTTCTGAATGGAATTTTGCATGACAGACACAACGCCGGCACCAATCCCAGTTCAACCGTTGACTGCCGAGGAACATAAAGCACTTCTCCTGCTCATCGAGCCGCATTTAACGACGCGCTATGGGGTTGGGTACAAGCAGGGGCTGTCCTTTCGTAACAAGAAGCCTGATAAGCAGATGGCGGGCTTAGAGAAACACAACCAGGTCATTAGCATGAAGTCTCAGCAAAGTGCCGGCTACCGCGATGCTATTGCGGGGAGAAAGCCGACGCCACCACCACGTAAAACCGAACCAGCTAATGAAAGGCTAGATTTGCGTCTTGAGAGTGCGCGATTGAAACGTTACCAGAAATGCGCCGATTTGCTTGGAGTGACAATGAGTGCGTTCCTGTTAAACGGAGCTGATGCTATGGCAGTCAAAGTTGAGAAAGGGCAGGTGAAGAATGTCAGGTAAGCAAAGCCGCTATCTTCTTGGGCATCTTGGATACTCCGATTTTGCGCGCTTGATGGATGGTCAAGAAGCCATAGTGGTTTTGAATCCTGCTGAAAAGGATGCGCGCGCTGTGGTATCTAAAAGCCTAAAGTCTGCTTTTGCAAAGGTAGGTAAACGGTGTGTCATTAAATCACAGGAGATACTCGTTGAAGCTGAGAAGGGCACTTGGAAGCAGAGCCATTACCTCACCGTGGCGCCTGCTTAGGTTATTGCATATTCCCGAACGGTAATATTCTGTAGGTGATCTGGCCCTGAGGGGTTAATATTCCCGAACGGTAAGAATAGGGTGGGCATCATGCAGACTATTACAAACGTAAAAGACCTTGGGCAGGCAGTGCGCAAAGCGCGTAAATCGTTGATGTTGACCCAAGAGCAGCTTGCGTTTGCTGCGGGGGTAGGTACGCGGTTTATTGTAGACCTTGAGTCAGGCAAAAGTACTCTTTCGTTAGAGCCCGCCTTGAAAGTAGTAGACGCCCTAGGTGGGATCGTACAGCTGGTTGGTATGCCTGGTAATGAGGTGGCTAACGGTGGCTCATGATCTGTCAGTCTGGTTGCAGGGTGAACGTGTTGGGGCTCTGAGCTTGGTCGAAGGCCGCATGAGCTTCCAGTATTCCACCAGCGCCCTGGATAACCCCTCAATACCTGCTTTGTCGATTTCTTTGCCTAAGCGGGTTTCCCCATTCTCTGATAGCGAAGCCAGACCATTCTTTGCCGGTCTATTGCCAGAGGGTGCCCAGCGTGCGCGGCTAGAAAAGATCACTCACGTTTCTAGGCAGAATGAATTTGGCATGCTGAGAGCGTTGGGGGGTGAGTGTGCTGGCGCTGTCACCATAACCCTTGATGCTCGGGCGCCGACTCAAGGCCAGAGCGCTCAGGTGCAATGGCTGAGTGATGAAGAGTTGGGCCAAGTTATTAGAGAGCTTCCACGGCGCCCAATGCTTGCGGGTACGGACGGTCTGCGCTTGTCACTTGCTGGCGCTCAGGACAAATTGCCTGTTGTTTTTGATGGTCACCGCGTTGGCCTACCCCTGAACGGCAGTCCAAGCACCCATATCATGAAGCCGGCAATACGCACCCTTGATGGCAGCGTGATCAATGAGGCCTTTTCATTAAGACTTGCTGGCGCAATGGGGCTGCAAGTTGCAGAGTCACTTGTCCTGAATGCTGCAGGTGAGCAAACGCTTCTGGTTGAGCGCTACGACCGGATACATGAAGAGCTTGGCGCGATACACCGCGTTCATCAGGAAGATTTTTGTCAGGCTCTAGGTGTTGTTTCTGAAGCGAAGTATCAGAGTGAGGGTGGACCGGGTTTCTCAGACGCCTTTGAGCTGCTTCGCAAAGCGACAAGGCCCAGCGTGATGAATGTCCTAAACCTATGATCCTGTTTGCCCTGTTTTGTCGCCTTTGGCCATATAAAATACCCTCAATGATTGATGCTTCTTGGTCTTGATGATTCTAAGGGAAACAAGAAGTGTAAAGTTTAAGATTTGACCTGAATCCCCGCTTTGCTTATTCTAGAAATGTAAAGTTTTGGGATAAGATAATG
Organism: Pseudomonas sp. GW-45; assembly: GCF_056896675.1. NCBI lineage: Bacteria > Pseudomonadati > Pseudomonadota > Gammaproteobacteria > Pseudomonadales > Pseudomonadaceae > Pseudomonas > Pseudomonas sp. GW-45. The sequence goes on from NZ_JBXHBH010000002.1 coordinate 162,129, forward strand.
TCATATCAAGTCGTGGAAATTCGGCTCAATGGTGGTCGAGAAAAGGTTTTGGTGCAAGACCGGGTGCCGCTTTACTACCCCAATCTGCTAGTGACACATAAGTTTCGGAATCGGTCGCCCAACACACAAGATAAGCTTCTAAGACACATCGCACTGTTCCACGAGTTTCTTGACAGCTTGTCCATTGATCTAATTTCACGACTCGAACAGCGCCCAAAATCTGCCTACCTAACAGATAGTGAAATCAGCCGATTCATGGTTGATGCGCACCTCTCAAAGATCACGTTAGACAAAAAGCACGCCGGTGTGAGCTTGCTCGAAAAAGCCTACGAATTCGTCGGCAGTGCTCACGCCGAGCAGCGCTGCGAGACTGTTCGAGATTACCTTGATTTCTTGTACGAAAGGCTAGGCGATGAAGTTACGCGAGAGGATGCTGCCAGAGATCTTAAAAAGCGGTTTAATCGTAAGATCAAGTCTGCTAGACCCGCCTGGAAAAGAACACGGAATGACGAGATAAAAGGACTGACTAAAGAGCAACGGGAATCTTTGCTTGAGGTTGCTCACCCTGAGAGCAATGCCAACCCGTTTACCACTGGAGCTCACAAGTACCGCAACTACATCATAGTGCTACTTGGGTTGGAGCTCGGGTTACGTCGATCTGAGATGCTCCTTATTAAACTCAGCGACATCATGTGGCACATCAATCAGATTGCTATCGTGGGTCTGGAGGATGAATCGATTGATCCTCGTAAGGCTGGACCGCGCCCCAAAACGAATGAACGCATGCTGCCGATACCCGACGAGCTTGCACGGGCTATTCAAAAGTACGTCGATACGTACCGGCGTACCGAGGCCAGCGCTTCTGATGCGAACAACCATCCTTTTCTTCTTGTGGCTCATCATCGCAATGAGGGTCAGCCCATGTCTATTAAAGCCGTCGATGGTTTGTTCAATCGGTTGGGTGAAACAGTGCCGAAGCTGGCAGGGATTCACTCCCACAGGTTGCGCCATGATGCGGTATTTACACTGCTTCGCAGCATGAAGGAGGATCTGGTGTCACCGCCGGAGTAATACTGACCCACCAACGTCGACTTAAAATTGACCCACCTGAAGCAAAATGGCCGCCTAATCAAATGATCAGAGCGGCGGCCGATGTTGACTCAGGAGAGACTCGTGGAAATTCATGTATTACATGGCCAAGGCAACAGCATTCGTGCCATCGCAAGGCAACTCGGAGTATCGCGCAATACCGTACGGCGGTACCTACGAGACCTGACCGTTGTGCCTAGCTATCCAGATCGGGGTCCGCGACCAACGAAGCTGGAGCCCTACAAGCCTTATCTGTTAGGTCGAATTGAAGCGGCCAAGCCGCATTGGATACCCGCAACGGTGCTGTTTAGCGAGATTCAAGCCCGTGGCTACACCGGTGGCATCTCCCAGCTCAAGTACTACGTTGCCGAGTTCAAAACGGTCGAGGCTGATCCCGTCGTCCGCTTCGAGACCCCGCCCGGCAAGCAGATGCAGGTCGACTTCACGACCATTTCACGTCACCGGCGTACGATTAAAGCCTTCGTTGCGACGCTGGGTTATAGCCGCGCCACCTACGTCCGGTTTTCCGAGCATGAGCGTCAGGATGACTGGCTGCGGGGTATTGAGGAAGCATGTCATTATTTCGGCGGAGTGCCTCAGGAGATCCTGTTCGATAACGCCAAGACCATCATGATCGAGCGCGATGCCTACGGCGAAGGCCATCATCGTTGGAATGCGCAACTGCTGGCGACGGCGCGAGATTACGGCTTTATCGCCCGCGCTTGCCGGCCCTACAGAGCACGCACCAAGGGCAAGGTTGAGCGTTTTAATGGCTATCTGAAGAACAGCTTCATCACGCCTCTGGCGGCCACACTGAACCAGGCTGGCCTGCGACTGGATGTGCCCACGGCCAACGCTCACATAGGTCCCTGGCTTGAACGTGTGGCGCATCAACGTATCCACGGCACTACAGGCATTAAACCTCAAGTATTACTGGATCAGGAACGCTTCCAACTCAATCCCTTGCCGTCGCAGTCAAAACAGGCAGTACAGCAAATATCTATCGCCGCAAGGCCTGTGCCCAGGGAGAGCTTCCAGCATCCGCTAAGCACCTATGACCGGCTGCTAGAGGTGCGTCCATGAACCTGCAACATCAGCGTATCCAGTACGCCTGCGCGAGCCTGAAGCTCGATACGCTCGCCAGTGAATGGTCTGCGATGGCCGACCGTTGCGCCTCGCAAGAAGACACCCTGGCTGACTTCCTTGAGCAGCTATTGCGCCTGGAACTGGACGCACGGTCACTCCGCTCCCGGGAGACGTTACTCAAATTTGCCGGCTTCCCGGGGCGTAAGCTGTTTGAGGATTATGACTTCAAGTTCGCCAGCGGAGCACCGCGCAAACAGCTGAACGAACTGACGAGCCTAGCCTTTGTGGAGCGAGCAGAGAACGTCGTGTTCCTAGGCCCCAGTGGCGTTGGCAAAAGCCACCTCGCGATCAGTCTGGGTCACAAGGCCGTCGCCCAGGGCATCAAAACGCGCTTCATTGCCGCCGCTGACCTGATGCTGCAACTGGCGACCGCCCGCAAGCAGGAGCGTCTCGATCAGTACTTGAAACGCAGTGTTCTGGCTCCCCGGCTATTGATTATCGACGAGATCGGCTACCTGCCGTTTGGTCGTGAAGAGGCCAATCTGTTCTTTAACGTCATTGCCAAGCGGTATGAGCACGGCAGTGTCATCGTGACCAGCAACCTACCGTTCTCGCAGTGGTCCCATGCCTTCGCTGACGACACAACGTTGACGGCAGCGCTCTTGGATCGGTTGTTACACCATGCGCATATCGTGCAGATCCGGGGTGAAAGCTATCGACTGAAGGACAAGAATGCTGCCGGTATCGCGCCGATCTCGGCTAGCAGCAAGGATCTATTAAGCAACACTTAATCGCCAAGGGTGGGTCAGTTTTAAACTGGCGATATCGCCGTTAAGTGGGTCAGTTTTAAACCGGCGTTGACATCTGGACGCACTTACTCCCGAAGATCGCACAACGCAAACACAGAAGGTGCTGACCTATGCATTCGGGTGGAGGTCAAACTCCGAGATGCCGGGGCTTTACGGCGCAAAATACTGGAAAGAAGAGGCCGATAAAGCCGTGACAAAGCGTTCAGAGAATTTCCAGCGGATTCGCGAGGAAGTGGAAGACGTTTTCAATAAGCGAGATAAGCAATGAACATCGCACTTACCGCATTAGAAGTGCCTTCAGCCGATAAACTTGATAATTGGCTTGATCAGCCACGACTGGCAAGGTGCGGGACCCTGTTTACTCCTTCCCAGCCGATGTGGAGGCCAGATATGACCTGTGTTTCAGTCAACTGGCAAGCTGCCATAGGCTGCGTCCCTGTTGAATGGCAACGTTGGCTTCATGCCGCGTTGGCGTATCGTATGGCAGAGATAGGACAAGCAACACTGTCTAATATCGCTTCAATATTATCGCGTGCGGCTCAGGCTGAATTAAACCCCTTGAGAGAGAGTCAGATAATCGACTTGCGTGATCGCTTTTCGATTACTGAATTTTCGATATTGGTCAGCTTTGTGGTTTTCTGGCACGACTGCGAATCCCTGCAACAACGTCCGGACCAAGCACTGATCGATGCTTATGCCGCAATGCCGAGGAAAAAGCTATCTGGTAGAGACGTGATCTTGAGTTTGGACCCCGAAGAGGGTCCGTTTACACTCCAAGAACAAAATGCACTGCACCAGTGGTCGCACGAGGCATTTTGTCATGACGTTCTGGATCCCGAACGTTACCTTTATTTACAACTGCTGATGGTGTACGGGCAACGTGGAACTCAGCTACGCAAGTGCGTCTTTGATGATTTTATTAGGACAGAGCGGGGATATAAGATCCGCCTCTTTTGGGCTAAGCAGCGATATGATGACGGAGGCTTCCGTAAAAAATACGAGACCTTCAACCTTGATGCAGATCTGTATGCCACTGTGCAGGCTTATCAGTCGCTCGTGCTGGCCCGTCTTAAATTAGAGTTTCCTGGTCGAGCTGATTGGGATCGAGCAATAAAGCACGTCCCGCTCTTTCGGCGTAAATTAGCTACTGGTACCAGTTACGTCAGCCCTCTTCCGGTCATTACCGACAACAATGACCTTAATTCACTCGAACACGGTCCCAACTCGGACTTTCATGTCACCCAGGCCATCACATTGAACTGGTTGAAGCAGATTGAAAAGATGGACAGCTTTCCGATATCGAGTCGGACCCATAAACCTTTGAGGATCACCCGTGGTCATCGTTTCCGGCACACCCTGGGTACCGATCTCTCAAATGCTGGCTTGGACGAGTGGTCGATTGCCCATGCGTTGATGCACAGGAAAACCACTACGGTCCGCAAGTACCGACAGGTCTCCGCAGAGCTGATGAAGCTGATCGACGCAAAGATGTCCGGTCATCTTGCATTGGTGGTAAATGCTTTCTCAGGAACAATAGTTACGGATCGTGAGTCGGCTAAGAATGGTTTCAGGGCAGATCGTCAAATTCAGGATCTGGCTGTCTGTGGCTCTGATGCGGCCTGCCATTTAGACACTCCTCTCTCGTGTTATGGGTGCAGGAAATTCCAACCACTCCTGCATGCCGATCACGCAGCTTCACTGGAGCGCATGGAGCGCTACCGGGCGCAGTCAATCGATAATGACAAAGTCACTGGCGCGATCTGGGATCGTGCCATCCTCGCCTGTCGTAGGGTCATACTGGACTGTAGGTCGCTCATCTCCAAACGCGAGATCTCTAGAGGCGATGTATGACAAATATCGAGCCGTTCACGCCAAAAAAAAACCTCAAAGCCGCAGAGCAGGTGGATGTCTTTATTGGATGGGCAAAAGCCACTCTTCCCAAAGGTGTCCCGCAAAAAGTACATGCGGGTGTGCGGTGGGAGGCATTCTCTTGGCACGGATGGGGTATTCGAAGTTGCACATTCTACGTACTGGGCAATAACAGATTCGCGAAGGCTGTTGATAAAATACCAATGCAACAACCCTTTATCGATTTTGCTAAAGCTATGATCGTGCACTACCGGATTCTAAATAATAAGAAGAATGTTACTGGCTGGCTTATGGCACTTAAAGCTATGGAGGTAGCGCTGGTCGAGATGACCGGTCGAGGTGATGTGACCCAGCTCAACGGAGCCGTTTGCTACAAGGCTTGTGAGTACATCCAGGCCAATCTGAACAGTAGTCAAACTTGCTATCGAATCAGCAAGTTTCTGGAAAACATCGTTGATTTGATTAAGGAAAAAAAGCTACTAACGACGCCTTTTCACTGGTCCTCGCCGCTATTCCATATATCAAAGGGTACCCTGAAGCAGCAGAGGAGTGACCATCAGACGAAACTCCCTAGCCAAGAGTCGATTAAGGCCTTGGGCGAGATCTTCCATAACGACCTGAACAGCTCGCTAGACATTATCATAACCTCTGCCTGTGTGTTCCTGTTGAGCCAGCCAAGCCGTGTAGGCGAACTGGCTGATCTTCCCCGTGACTGTATCGTCTACAAGACGGGTCGGGATGGCAGTCAACGTATGTTCCTCCGCTGGTACAGTGAAAAAGGGTTTGGCGAGACGCTAAAGCCTGTGGTGACGGGTATGGAGCCTTCCGTAGAACGTGCCCTGAGCTTGCTAAGACCTCTGACTGACGAGGCGCGCAAATATGCGGCTTGGCTGGAGGATCACCCCGACGAATTTCCACCGCACCCAGGGCTGCCCAAAAAGGGACCAGATGATCCACTAAGCTATGATGAAGTCTGCGCGGCGCTTAGGCTCGCCGTCGCTAAGGGTGAGAGCGCTCGGAATAGATTTCATCAAAACTTCCTCAACAAGTTCGCTAAGCGAACCGCGCTGAGCCCTGAGGCGGAGGCTGTCTTTGACGCGATTTGCAGCGGTATTGATACGAGCGAAGGCGAAAGGGTCTATGTGCCTGGTACAACCCGGTACCACATGGAATACACAGATACCTGTGTGATAACGCTTCGCTCGCTGAATGTACTTATGCGGGAGAAGTACCTGCCAAAGAATTTCCCGTACACCACTCCCTTCGAAGAGGGTAAACCGCGACTGAAGTACCGTGACGCACTTTTTACCGTGCGTACGGGGAGTTTGTTCAATAACTCACAAGTTCCTGTTGCGATTGCCCACCCGTTTGGCGTGGAGCTGGGAGCTAATAGTGCTCGCCTTGCTGTACAGCTCAAGGGGGGGAGTAAACGGCGTAGCATTTTTCAGCGGCACGGATATTCTAATGTTAGCGTAAACACTCATGCTTTTCGACACGAGTTGAATACCGAGATGCACCGAGCCGGTCTTTCGCAGCTGTTGATAGACGCGTTTTCGGGGCGCACCTCAATGGGGTGCGTATATAACCATGAAACAATTGAAGAGCGCACTCAGGCGCTCATTACGGTGCACCCTTCAACGAAGAAAAGCAATAATGGCCAGCGCCTTGAGATGCTTAAAACCAACGCACCACTCAGTCTGAGCGATGTGACTGAATTGGACGAAAACGCCCAAGATCGGATCATCCACAAAACGCATCTAGGAATCTGCGTGCATGATTTTAGCTACACCCCCTGCCCAAAGATGGGGGCCTGTTTAACCTGCGGCATGCTGGGGTGCGTGAAGGGCGACGATGTCAAGCTAGCGAACATCAAGCAGGAGCGGAACGCTCTCAAAATGAACTATGAAAAGTCTGTTGATGCTGAAGCACGTGGACTTTTCGGCGCGTCTGAGTGGCGCAAGAAAGCGGCGTTGGATCTATTCAAATGCAACGCCTTGATCGAGACGCTGGAGAACCCTGAAAGGGAAAATGGAGACATCGTGTGGAACAGTGATAACGGGTGGAATTTGACGAATAACGCGGCTGCAATGGCGGGTCTCATTGATCCCCAGACTATCGAGGCTAAGGCCGAAGAAGCTATGCCCTCCCTAACGGACTTAGAGGCACTTATGGAAAAGCTAGAGGGCTAAAGAATGGCGCGTCTTTCGGAAAAGGATGAGCAGAACATACTCGCGCTCATTACGCAGTGGACGAACCCTAAGCTTGGATGGGTCGAGCTGGTTGAGGCGTGCAAAGCTGAATTAGGTATCAGCGTCACGCGCCAAGCTCTCAGTACGCGACAGGATTTCAAGATGGCGATCAAGGATCGCAAAAAAGCATTGAAAGCACCGTCTCAAGCTCCGGGGTACGTGAAAGATTTAAAGGATGCTAATCAGCGCATCGCCAAGCTTGAGGCTGAGAATCAGTTGCTCAGAAAGGTAAATAATCAGCTGCTAGTGCGATTTAAGCGATGGCAAGCCAACGCAGATATGCACGGCTTGACGGAGTCGATGCTTGATCAGCCGTTGTTTAAAGCGAGGAGGTAGTTTGAGAGCGCTGGTAGGCCGCTAGTGGCGATTGATAGAATGCCGTCAAACAGTTATCGCCGGATCATTGCATTCTAAGGTTGAACAATATGGGGGGCTCGAAAAAACAATTTTGGGAGGTAATCAGCGAGAAATTCTCTGCCTTGCATTGGCTACATTGAGAAGCTGGAGCCTGAGCGCTGCAAGCATCTGCCGAGTTTTGCGACTGACCACAAGCGAGCTTGAAGATGTAATGCACCAGTCCTCTAATATTGACGGTTTATATCGGGTGACGTTGGAGCAGGTGGAACGCTCAAGGCTGGTGTTGGAGTTGAGCATTGTCATCGACGCCACATTCGAAAATCCTACTAATCGGAACAAGTTTGTACACTGGCCCATCCCCATTTTTGGTGGTCGGACTCCGTTAGATATATTGGAAAACGACGACTCCGTGGCGCTGCGGCGGGCGGTTCACCAACTTGGCTCTCAATCTCGTTGGCCTTGGTAAAGGTGTGTTCGACTCTAGGCCGAATTCCGGTCGATCTTCCTTTCCAATTGAGACCGAAAACCTATCACTCCGACTGGAGAATGGTACGACACACTGCCTGATAAGCCTCATCTGAAATGAAGGTGACCTTGTCCGTCAGGATGGTCTTTACAGCCTTATCGAATGCAGCGTCAACGATGAAGTCTGTAATTGGCTGATCGCACATGCCGGCCGCTGTCTTGATGAGCTCGAGTTGGTCGGAATGAAATTCGACATCAATCTCGCAGTGCTCGTCGTGCGTCATCGAAGCGACCTTGTCGTTGGCTGGGATTGAAACGGCGCTGCGTACTGATGAACTATAGCAGGCCACAATATTCATGATAACAGCACACTGAGGCATATATTTTCTATGGTGCTAAATCGGAGACAGCTTGGACCTGCGCGCCTAGGCTGATGTGGATCGAGCGATTAGAGGGTAGGAATGATTGGTACATCCGGAATGAGAACGCTGAGGCCTGCTGGCAAGCCGTCAAACGGTATTTTTGCATATTCCGGCCCATCGTGACCGTCCATTCCGTTTGAACGTGACCGCCTGTTCCGGGCTAACGTGACCGCTCATTCCGTTTTATCGTGACCGATTTTGGGGGATTTCCCGGAATCACCGGTCACGATGCCGGAATCGTCGGTCACGTTCCCCCGGAATCACTGCCAACACACTGGAATTCTTCAACTTAATCGCGCATACCGCTCCTTTTTCCACGAGGAAGAGCGGATGCCGGCTGCGAGGATTTCCATGCGACAGATCACCGAGGTCTTGCGCCTCAAATACGAAGCCGGTCTCAGTCACGAGCGCATTGCTCGTGCCTGCGGACTCTCCAAGGGCGTGGTCGGCAAGTACGTCAGCCTGGCCCAGGTTCAGGGCGTTACCTGGCCACTGCCGAAGGACCTGGACGAGGTTCGGCTGTACGCGCTGCTGTTCCCGGCCAAGGCACCACCGTCACGCTTTGCCGAGCCCGACTACTTCGAGGTTCATCAAGAGCTCAAGACCAAAGGCGTCACTCTGCAACTGCTCTGGGCCGAGTACGTAGAACGCCACGGGGACAAGGCGTATCGCTACAGCCAGTACTGCCACCACTACCGGCTCTGGCGTGGCCGGCAGCGCCGCAGCATGCGACAGGTCCATCGCGCTGGCGAGAAGATCTTTATCGATTACTGCGGCCCTACTGTGCCGGTGGTGGACCGCTCTACCGGTGAGGTGCGCAAGGCCCAGGTCTTTGTGTCAGTGCTGGGCGCGTCCAGTTACACCTTCGCCGAAGCCACCTGGAGCCAGAGCCTTCCAGACTGGATCGCCTCCCACCAGAGGATGTTCAAGTTCTTTGGCGGGGTGCCGGAACTGCTGGTTCCGGATAACCTCAAGGCGGCAGTGACCAAGGCGGACCGCTACAGTCCGACGATCAACGAGACCTATGCTGAGCTGGCCTGCCATTACCAGACGGCAGTGCTACCAGCACGGCCCTACAAGCCCAAGGATAAGGCGAAGGCCGAGACATCGGTGCTGTTGGTCGAGCGCTGGATCCTGGCGCGTTTACGGCACCAGACGTTCTTCTCCTTGGCCGAACTCAATGCCGCCATTGCAGCGTTGCTACCCGCCCTGAACCAGCGCCCGTTCCAAGGGCGGACCGAGAGCCGTCAGAGCCTGTTCGACGCACTTGATCGACCGGCGCTGCGGCCTCTGCCAGTAGCGCCCTATACCTACGCCGAGTGGCGCAAGGCCAGGCCAGGCATCGACTACCACATAGAGATCGACAAGCGGCTGTACAGCGTGCCTCACGCCTTGGTCGGGCTGGTTCTGGACGTACGGGTAACAGATACCGCCCTGGAGGTCATGCACAAGGGCCAGCGGGTGGCGTTACATCCCCGCCACGGGAAGAGCCGCTTCGTGACCCTGACCGAACACATGCCCAAGGCGCATCAGGCCCACAAGGACTGGTCGCCGCAGCGCTTCGTTAACTGGGCCAAGGACATTGGCCCCGGCACGCTGGAGGTGGTGCAGAGCCAACTCAAGGACCGCCCTCATCCAGAGCATGGCTACCGCGCTTGCCTGGGGTTGCTGAATCTCAGCCGGCGCTACAGCCGTGAACGCCTTGAACAAGCCTGTGCCCGGGCGGTGTCGATCAATTCGGCCAGCTACCAGAGCATCACCTCGATCCTGAAACAGGGGCTGGACCAGTTCCCGCTGCCTCTGGCCGACGATGAGCGTGACCTGACCGACCTGCCGGCGCACACCAACGTTCGCGGCCCGCATTACTACCACTGATCCCGGAGAAACCTATGCTGACTCACAACACACTGAACACCCTGCGCCACCTCAAGCTAACGGGCATGTGCGACGCCCTGGAACAGCAACGGGCACAACCGCAAACCCACGATCTGGCGTTCGAGGAGCGCTTGGCCCTGCTAGTGGACCGGGAAGTACTGCACCGGGAGAACCGCCGGCTGGACCGGCTACTGAAGGCTGCCCGCTTGCGCGTGCCGGCCTGCATCGAAGACATCGACTACCGCCACCCGCGAGGGCTGGAACGTTCCCGTATGGCAGGCCTGGCCAGCTGTGACTGGATCGGTCAATCCCTGAACTTGTGCATCACCGGTCCCACCGGCTGTGGCAAGACATGGCTGGCTTGCGCCTTGGGCAACCAGGCCTGCCGGCAAGGACTGTCTGTGCGCTACCTGCGGGTGCCACGGCTGTTCGAGCAAGTGCGGATCGCCCACGGCGACGGCAGCTACGCCCGCCTGATGACGCAGCTGTTGAAAACCGATCTGCTGATCCTGGACGACTGGGGCATGCAGAAGGTCAATGCCCAGCAACGACAGGATCTGATGGAGGTGATCGAGGATCGACATGGACGTGGTTCAACGCTCATTGCCAGCCAGCTACCCACCGAACACTGGCACGAGTACATCGGCTCCGCCACGCTCGCCGATGCCATCCTGGACCGGCTCCTGCACGGCGCCCACCGGCTCAATCTGAAGGGGGAATCACTGAGAAAGGCTAACGCTCAAAACGCGGTATCGATTGACCCATCGTGACCGCTCAGAGTACAAAACCCGCTCCAGCGTGAAGGCCGTGTGCAAATCGGTCACGATCCCCGGAATGACCGGTCACGTTCGCCGGAATACGCAAAGCGTCTGGAAGAAGGTCGATTCGTGTGGCCTGGCGCAGAATCCGGGGCCGTTCATTTGACGCCCGCGCAACTGTCAATGCTGTTGGAAGGCATCGATTGGCGACAACCAAAAAGGACCCAAAAGCCGACTCACGCCTGACCTCCAATAAAGAGCTGAAAGCCCCATATATGCTGGCCTTCATGGCAATTACTGATAGATAAAGTGCGTCCTATTTAGTAAAATATTGCGCATGCCAAAGCCCACCCAACTCCCCGACAACATCGCTGATTTAAAGGCCTTGCTGTCGGCGCAACTGGTTGAAGTGGCTGCGCTGACAGCAGAGCGCGATCTGCTGCGCGAGGAAAAGAACGATGATCTACAGCAGATCCAGCGACTGACCTTGTTGATCGATAAATTGCGGCGAATGCTGTTCGGTCGCAAGTCCGAAAAATTGATACAGCAAATAGAACAGTTGCAGCTGGAACTGGAAGAGCTGCATATCAACCAGGGTGAACGCATGCAGCAGGCCGAGGCCACTGCGCCTGCTAAGCCAGTTCGATCTGCACCCAATCGCCGGCCCTTGCCAGAACATCTACCCCGCGACACCCAAGAGCACTTGCCGCAGGATGCCAGCTGCCCTGACTGTGGTGGCGCCTGGCAGTGCTTGGGTGAGGATGTCAGCGAAGTACTGGAATATGTACCGTCCAGCTTCCGGGTGATCCGTCACGTGCGCCCCCGCATGAGCTGTACGTGCTGCGAACGGATAGATCAGGCGCCTGCGGTGAGTCGCCCCATTGCTCGCAGCTACGCCGGTCCCGGGCTGCTGAGCCGTGTCATGGTATCCAAATACCTCGATCATCAGCCGTTGTATCGTCAGGCTCAGATCCATGCGCGTGAAGGTGTTGAGCTCAGTGAGAGCACCTTGGGCGACTGGGTGGGCGGTGTACACAAACTGGTGCGGCCACTGGTCGAGGCCTTGCAGCGTCATGTCTTCAGTGCAACAAAGCTGCACACTGACGACACGCCCATTGCGGTGCTCGCTCCCGGCAACGGGAAAACACGGCAGGGTCGTCTATGGGTGTATGCGCGCGATGATCGTTCCAGTGGCGATACCACCCCGCCGGCAGTCTGGTACCGCTACTCGCCGGATCGCAAAGGCATGCATCCGCAAACGCACCTGAAAGACTACGCCGGCATCCTGCAAGCCGATGCCTATGCCGGCTATGACGCTGTCTATGACACCGGGCGGGTCATCGAGGCTGGATGTTGGGCTCACGCCAGACGCAAGTTCTACGACATGCATGTGCAGCGGCCAACGCCCATTACCACACATGTTCTCGAACAGATTAAAGCGCTTTACCAGATCGAGGCGGATATACGCGGCAAGCCGCCGGATGAGCGCAAAGCAGTACGCCAGGAAAAAGCCACTCCGCTGGTCAAGGCGCTACACGCCTGGCTGATAGAACAGCTACCCAAGATCTCACGCAAATCGATCACTGCGGAGGCTATCGGCTATGCCATGAATCAATGGCAGGCCCTCACGCGCTACCTCAAAGACGGCCGCATCGAGATCGACAACAATGCGGCAGAGCGAGCCTTGCGGGGTGTGGCGCTGGGGCGCAAGAACTACCTGTTCCTGGGCTCCGATGCTGGCGGCGAACGCGCAGCCACGATGTACAGCCTGCTCGGGACGGCAAAGCTGAACGACATCAATCCCGAGGCGTATCTCACTCACGTCCTCTCGGTCATTGCAGACCATCCGGTGAACCGGATCGACGAACTGCTGCCTTGGAATGTGAAGCTGTAGCATCGACTAGAACAACGACCCGCTCGTCAAGACGGTACTTACCGGATGCTTACTTTTGAAGTGATCGCCTACTACCTCAATAGTTTCCATTTCACTGGGCCTCACGCCCAAAAGCCAAGCTAGGAGTCTGCGCGGCAGAAGTCACTTTCTGGCAGAATAGACCAAAATTCTTCAGCATCAGGAAGACCGATGGGAACCACCTTCCGCCCGTATTCTCCCGACCAGGAATTGCTCCTCCCCCCAAGCCTGAACGAGTGGCTGCCTGAAGGCCATCTGGCGTATTTTGTCAGCGATGTCGTCGAGGAGCTGGATTTAAGTGCGCTTTATGCCCGTTACGACGGGGACGGCCGGCGCAATTCCCCCTTCGATCCACGGATGATGCTGAAGGTTTTAATCTACGCCTACGCGACGGGCACATTTTCATCCCGCAAAATCGCCCGGAAGCTGGAAGAGGACGTGGCCTTCCGGGTACTGGCAGCAGGCAATTTTCCCAGGCATCGAACCATCTGCGATTTCCGCAAACAGCATCTGGCGGCGTTCAAGGCTGTGTTTATTCAGGTCGTCCGGATCGCCCAGGAAGCGGAACTGATCACTTTGGGGACACTTGCGATTGATGGCACCAAGGTTCGGGCCAACGCGAGCAAACACAAGGCCATGAGTTATGGCCGTATGCAGGAAGAAGAAAAACGCCTGTCCAAAGAGGTGGATGAGCTGTGCCGCCAGGCTCGTCGAACGGATGAAGAGGAAGATCAGCAGTTCGGCCCGGATCAACGCGGTGATGAACTCCCTGAAGAGCTTCAGCACCGCCAGGCAAGACTGGACAAGATCCGTGCCGCCAAGGAGAAGCTGGAAGCGGACCAGAAGGAGCGAGACAAGGCCCGAGGCCGATCCCCGGACGACGATCGTCGCTCGCCCCGTGGTGGCCGGAATTTCAAACGGGATTATGGAGTGCCGGACGACAAAGACCAGAGTAACTTCACCGATCCCCAAAGCCGGATTATGAAAACATCGGATGGGTTCCAGCAATGCTACAACGGCCAGCTGGCCGTTGATGGTGAGTTCCAGCTTATTGTTGCCAATCATCAGGGCAGTAATCCCAGTGATAACGGTTGTCTGCTGCCCTTACTGAACGACGTGAAAGACACCTTGGGCACCTATCCCCGGCAGTGTCTGGCCGATGCCGGCTACCGTAAGGAGGGTGATCTTCAGACGCTGGAGGTCAACGGCATTGATGGTTATGTGTCACTGCGGCGGGAAGGTAGGAAACCCGGAGAAATAGACGCGACCCGGTATCCGGCGACGGCGCGGATGGCGGAGAAACTGGCCACCGCCGCCGGACGATCCGTTTATGGGCAGCGCAAGCACTTGGTTGAAGCGGTCAACGGCTGGATCAAGAATGTGTTGGGGTTCCGGCAGTTCAGTCTGCGAGGTCTCAACGCGGTACAAGGTGAATGGGATCTGGTCTGCCTGTCGCTCAACCTCAGGCGAATGAGCACATTGATGAGACTGGTGTAGACAATCGAAAGGATACATGGGCGTGCAGGACGCCCACCGTAAGGCTGACATATTGGCCTTAGCCAGGCCGGCGGTGGCGGCAAACCGATATTTAGCCTGGCTGGATATCTCGGGCGGCCGCGACCATGAGCCCACACCGTTGTCAGGTGTGGTGGAAGTGCTGGCTTAAAATACTTCTGCCGCGCAGACTCCTAGACCGTCTATGTGTGATCGGCTCATCGTAAAGCCGGGGGTTAGGGGTGCGTCCCCACCACACCAACCCCACACCTGGGCAATGGGATCAGATGGATGCCGCCGCGCCAGAATCGGACAAACCTGCGGTTGCGGCATTGGTAGCAAGGCAGGGCATCTCGATCTTCCACATCAACAGGTCGGGGTAAGGTTTCAGAACCTCGTCAGTGGGCATGTTGGGAAGCTCGTCGTCGGTGCAAAGACCGGCATTCTCTGGGTCGTTGAAGAAGATCGCGTTGTTGCAGTAGGCATAGTGCGCTTGGCGCTTGGCGTCGTCTGCCGTTTCCGCAGCCGTTAGGACGTGGTCGTTCCCGAACACAACCTTCCACATCGGCCCGTGGTTCTCCAGCTTGATCGCCTCGGCCTGAGCGATGAAGTCCGTTTGTGTGATTTCTGGCATCTGAAAGGCCACAGCTCCGCAACGGTATCGCTTCTGGTTCATCCTTCCGTGACATGTGAATGATGCTCTCCACCGATACAGCAGAGGATATAACCGTTGAGTGGGTGGTCACGATGACCTGAATCCCTTGCTTCTCAGCAACAGTTTTAAGGTGCTTGCCGATTAGAGTAGAGCTCTACCCCGTTTCCGCAGACGGTTATAAAACAGCTATGGACTTAAACAAATGGCCTCTATAAAACCCGTTGGATTCACTCAGCTAAGTTTCTGGCAGGGATTCAGTTGCTGGCGACATACGCCTGATGATGGGTACGCTCTGAAGCATCCTGGGCGTCTCGTCTAGTGCCTGTTGGGGGGCTCAACACGCTCTGTAGGTCTCACGATACCGGTATCCCAGCCTTATTCACGTTCAGCGATGGCACCATACTGGCTGCCTTTTTTCTAGAAACGCCTTCATTCCCTCCTTCTGGTCTTCCGTGCCGAAACTGGCGTGAATCAACCTACGTTCGAACTGAACGCCTTCTGCCAGTGTGGTCTCGAAAGCACGGTTAACGGCTTCCTTGTTGAGCATGGTCGCCATTCCCGAGTTCGCGCTGATGGCAGCCGCTGCAGCCAATGCTTCGTCAAGCAGGTTGTTGGTGGGGACTATGCGACTAACCAGTCCACTGCGCTCAGCCTCCTGCGCGTCCATCGTTCTGCCTGTCAGGCACATGTCCATTGCTTTTGCCTTGCCCACTGCCCGGGCCAATCGCTGCGTCCCGCCGGCGCCCGGCAGTGTGCCGACCTTAACCTCAGGTTGTCCGAAACGAGCGTTCTCAGCAGCGATTATGAAATCGCACATCATCGCCAGCTCGCATCCTCCTCCAAGCGCTAGACCTGCAACCGCCGCGATGACCGGTTTGCGGCAATGGGCAACCTGTTCCCAGTTGGCGGTTACGAAGTTGCTCAGATAGGCATCAGAAAAAGACATGCCGCTGATTTCCGATATATCCGCCCCGGCGGCGAAGGCTTTTTCGCTACCAGTGATGACCATTGCGCGGATGTCTGCATTCTGCTCGAAATCACGTAAAGCGTCTCCCAGCTCATCCATCAAGGCGTTATTGAGCGCGTTATATACGGCGGGGCGATTCAGCCGAATCAAGCTGATCGCATCGTGGGTTTCCACCAGAATGTTGCTGTAATTCATATGTTTTCCTTCTTGTTTGAGTGAGTAGGCACGCGCTCACGGAGCGGTGACGGGCTTGGCAACTTTGAGTTTAAGCGTGAAAAAAAATAAAGACAACATGTTGACATATAGTTCAGCCGGTCTTAATGTTTTGAACAGCAGGCAGCACTCATCAGATGTCGTGACCTGACCCAATAAGAACCAAGCGTATCTCGGGAGATAGTGATGAAAATAACAACAGCTGGTTTTGCTGAACGTCGCTCAGAAATGATCAATCTGGGTGCATGGAATGACATGACCATTACTGATTACCTTGATAGAATTGTCACCGAAGCACCTGAATCAACAGCAGTGGTGAGCTATCGGGTCGCCAGCGATGAGCGCAGGGAGCTCACCTACGGTCAGCTCGATAGCATCGTCACCCGTATGGCTGCCGGGCTGGCGGGGCTTGGCGTAGGGAAGGGCGAAGTGGTGTCCTGTCAATTGCCCAACTGGTGGGAAATGATTGCACTGAACCTGGCCTGTGTACGCATCGGTGCGCTGCTCAATCCTTTGATGCCGATCTTCCGCGAGCGCGAGCTGCGCTTCATGCTGGGCCACGCCGAAACACGCTTATTGGTCGTGCCGCAAACCTTTCGCAACTTTAATTACGCGGAAATGGTTGCCAACATTCGCGCCGACCTGCCAAACCTCGAGCAGGTGCTGGTAGTTGACGGCCAGGGTGAAGACAGCTTCGAGAAAGTGCTGCTGGAGCGCGCCTGGGAAGAGGAAGCCGACACCGCGGCGCTGTTCGCTGAGCGCAAGCCGTCGGCGGACGATGTCATCCAGCTTCTATTTACCTCCGGCACAACCGGTG
Source organism: Pseudomonas sp. GW-45 (assembly GCF_056896675.1). Lineage (NCBI taxonomy): Bacteria > Pseudomonadati > Pseudomonadota > Gammaproteobacteria > Pseudomonadales > Pseudomonadaceae > Pseudomonas > Pseudomonas sp. GW-45. Next base: position 179,166 of record NZ_JBXHBH010000002.1, read on the forward strand.
AACCCAAGGGCGTGCTGCACACCTCGAATACCCTGCTCAGCAACGTGCGGCCCTATGCCGAGCGCCTGCATCTGAATGCTGACGATGTGATCATGATGTCCTCGCCGATGGCGCACCAGACCGGCTTTCTGTATGGAGTGCTGATGCCGGTCTACCTCAAGGCAAGCGTGGTGCTGCAGGATATCTGGGATGCGAAAGCCTTTGGCCGCATCGCTTCGGCCGAGAAGCCCACCTTTACCATGGCCTCCACGCCGTTCCTGGCTGATCTGATTGATACCGCTCCGACGGCTACCGGCAATCTGGATTCCCTACGCATCTTCGTTTCCGCCGGCGCCCCCATTCCCGGCGCGTTGGTCGACCGTGCCGCTGGCGTGCTGCCGGCCAAGATCATTTCCGCCTGGGGCATGACCGAGAACGGCGCCGTGACCATGACCCGTCCGGAAGATGACGCATCACGTTCGAGCACTACCGATGGTGTGGCGCTGCCCTTCATTGAGGTCAAGGTGGAAAACGACCAGCACGAACAGCTGGGCGCAGGGCAGGAAGGCAACCTTCTGGTCCGCGGCGCAAGTCTGTTCATCGGTTACCTCAAGCGTCCCGAGCTGTACAGCGTGGACGACGAAGGTTGGTTCGCCACCGGTGACCTGGCGACCATCGATGCTGACGGCTACATCCGCATTACCGGCCGTACCAAGGATGTGATCATCCGCGGCGGCGAGAATATTCCGGTGGTCGAGATCGAGAACCTGCTTTACAAGCACCCTGGCATTTCTGCGGTCGGTCTGGTGGGCTGTCCGGATCAACGCCTTGGCGAGCGGATGTGCGCCTACGTCACCCTGCATAACGGGTATACCGAACTCTCACTCGAGGAAGTGGCTGCTTTTCTTTCCAAGCAGGGCGTATCGCGCAATTACCTACCGGAATATCTGGAAGTCATGGACGAACTACCCCGTACGCCCTCCGGAAAAATTCAGAAATTTAAATTGCGCGAGCTCGCGCAGGATGTCCAGGTCGCACCGGCCAAACGCGTCTAAGCGCTCAATTCAAGCTACAGAGAGGTTTGCTATGAAAGGTCTTAACGGGAAAACAGTCATCATCACCGGCGGCGGTGGCGGTATCGGTCGCGCAGTCTGTGCTCGCTTTGGCGAGGAAGGTTGCAGTGTCGCAGTGCTTGATCGCGATCAGGCTGCAGCTCAAGTCACTGTGGATCTAATAACGGAGAACGGCGGTAAGGCCAAGGCCTACGCAGCTGACATTACCGATTACGCGGCGATCAAAACCACCGTTGCGGCAATCGAAGCGGACTTCGGCGTGCCGACGGTACTGGTTAATAACGCAGGGTTTGATCGCTTCATGCCGTTCCTCAAGACCGAGCCGCAGATGTGGGACCAGCTCATCGCCATCAACCTGACCGGCGCGCTTAACATGCATCACGTGGTGCTGCCGAAAATGCTAGCGGCGGGCGGCGGCAAGGTCGTCAACATTGCTTCTGACGCGGCGCGCGTTGGATCCTCCGGTGAAGCTGTTTATGCAGCATGCAAGGCAGGTTTGGTGGGTCTGAGCAAAACCCTGGCGCGCGAGCTGGCGACCAAGAACGTCACCGTGAACGTGGTGTGCCCCGGCCCGACGGATACCGCGTTGCTTAAAGGCGTGGCGGACACCGCGAATAACCCCGAGAAGCTGCTTGAAGCGTTCAAGAACGCTGTGCCGATGCGCCGTCTCGGTCAGCCCGAAGACTTCCCCGGCATCATTGCTTTGCTGTCCAGCGACGATGCGAATTTCATTACAGGCCAGGTGATCAGTGTATCCGGCGGCCTGACAATGGTCGGCTAACAGGAGAAAAAACATGAACTACGAAGACATCCTCTACGAAGAAAAAGACAGCGTCGCCACCATCACGCTCAACCGCCCGGAGCGCTATAACGCTTTTCGCGGCCAAACCTGCATGGAATTGTTGGACGCCTTTAACCGCGCCGGTTGGAACAAGAGCATCGGTGTCATCGTGCTCACCGGTGCCGGTGACAAGGCTTTCTGTACCGGTGGTGATCAGGGTGCGCACGACGGTCAGTACGACGGTCGAGGAATTATCGGTCTGCCGGTGGAGGAGCTGCAGACTCTGATCCGTCAGGTGCCCAAGCCGGTCATCGCGCGGGTCAACGGTTTTGCTATCGGCGGTGGCCACGTGCTGCACGTGGTTTGCGATCTGACTATTGCCTCTGATAACGCCATCTTTGGTCAGGTGGGCCCCAAGGTCGGATCGGTGGATCCGGGCTTTGGTACGGCTTATCTCGCTCGGGTGATTGGTGAAAAGCGCGCCCGGGAAATCTGGTACCTGTGCCGCAAGTACACCGCTCAGCAAGCAATGGAGTGGGGTCTGGTCAACGCCGTTGTGCCGCAGTCCGAGCTCGATGCTGAAGTGCAGAAATGGTGTGACGAGATCCTCGAGAAGAGCCCGACAGCACTCTCAATCGCCAAACGCTCGTTCAATGCCGATAGTGAGAATATTGCCGGTATCGGTGCCTTGGGTATGCAGGCTCTTAGCCTGTATTACGATACAGAGGAGTCGAAGGAGGGTGGCAAGGCCTTCCTCGAAAAGCGTAAGCCTGAGTTCCGTAAATTCCATAAATAACAGTGAGATGCCGGCGGCGTGCTGCCGGCGAGCCTAGTACTTGGGATGGGAGACGAGATATGAATTTTGCATTCAGTGACGAGCAGAACGCCATCCGAGAAAGCGTTGCGCGCTTCAGCGCAGAAGTGCTCGCGCCTGGCTATCGCAAGCGCGACAGGGCAGGCAGAATCGAACGCGAAACCATTCAGCAGATGGGCGAAATGGGCTTTCTGGGTGGTGAGCTGCCATCGGAGTTTGGCGGTAGCGACCTGGACTGCATGACCAGCGGTATTATCATCGAGGAGATTTCCAGGGGCGATTTCAACGTCGGCTATATTCCTTTATTGGCCTCGCTGAATGGTCAGATCATTGCCAGTCACGCCTCGCCGGAACTGGCGCGCGAGTGGTTGGGTGAAATCACCGGAGGCCGCAAGGTGGTCTGTATTGCGTTAACTGAGCCGCACGGTGGTTCTGACGCTGCGAACCTGCGTCTCAAGGCAGAGCGTCGAGGTGATGCTTTTGTGCTCAATGGTGAAAAAACCTCGATCTCCATGGCTGATCAGGCTGACGTGGCTGTAGTCTTTGCGCGGACTGGTACGGTTGAACAGCGCGCCAGTGGCATCAGCGCCTTCCTGGTGCCAATGAATTTGCCGGGTATTAGCACTACGCGGTTTGAAGACGCTGGTCAGCGCGCTATTGGTCGCGGGTCGATTTTCTTCGACAATGTCGAAGTGCCAGTGGCGAATATGCTGGGCGACGAAGGGAAGGGCTTTAAGCAGGTTATGCAAGGGTTCGACTATAGTCGCGCATTGATTGGGCTGCAGTGTCTGGCTTTGGCCCAGGTCTCGCTGGACGAAACATGGCAGTGGTTAACGGAGCGTCAGGCCTTTGGACAGCCATTGGCGGCCTTTCAGGGCCTGACTCACCCGCTAGCGGAATATCAGACGTTCGTGCATGCTGCGCGACTGCAATGTTTTAATGCGCTGTGGATGAAAGACAATGGACTGCCCCACAGCACCGAAGCGGCAATGAACAAATGGTGGGGGCCGAAGTTATCTTTTGACGTGATCAATCAGTGTCTGCTGGCGCACGGTCATACCGGTTGGGGTGAGGATCTGCCGTTCGGTCAGCGTCTGCGTGACGTAATGGGTTTGCAGATCGGCGATGGCACCGCACAGATCATGAAGAACATCATTGTCCGAGAAGTATTAAAATAATGATGCTCCGCCGTTGCGGTATGCGGAGCTAGTCGATTTGACCGGATACCGAAGCAATGGGGATTTATGAAGCATAATGAACGCGACGGAGTGGCGAACAGGCTGTTTTTCCGCCTGTTCCAGACCGGGAATACCCTGCAGCGTCAGGTTCAGAACGAGATGGGTATAAGTACGGTGCAATGGGCCGTACTGGGGGCGCTCTCGCGTTCAGGATATGAGGAAGGGATTTCATTCAACAAGTTGACAGAATACCTCGTGGTCAGCCGGCAGAGTCTGGATGGGGTGCTCAAGCGTATGGAGCGTGACCAGCATGTGCTACGCATTCCCCATCCTGATGACGGGCGGGCTAGGCTGGTAGTGATGACTGAGCAGGGCCGTCTTTATTGGGAAGACTTGCAGGAGCGGATTTATGAATTCTATAAGCAGGGCTTGAAGAGCATCGGTTTCGACGATGCAGTCAGTCTCTTGCATTATCTTAGTCGCGTACAGGCGGACCTGGCTCAGGTATCGCTACGGGACAATCAGTCGATTTAAAGGAGGCGTTGAGCAGCGACTAGGCTGCCTGCCCAGTCGCCAATACGACACTCCTCAATTTGTGCTGAACCGGCCATCGAGCCGGTATTTTTTTGCCTTAAAATAAAATAACGTAATGATGTTGACATTAATAACTCCCCGTCCTAATCTAAATCTACAGTTAATTAGGTCTGTATCGCGATATTTCATATCTGTAAATCAAGAATATGGAATGAGGTTGGCGTATTGTCCGCCGCCGCATGCGAGTCGACTTTAACGGCTACATCGCCTGGACGTAGTGCTCGGTTGAATAAAAACAACTATCACCCAGCAGCAGAGAGTTAATCAGAAATGAGCGACCTCATACTCGAGACCAAGGGTCTCACCAAAATATTCAGTGGCTTCACCGCCGTGGACCATGTCGACCTCCAGGTGGAGAAGGGCCACATCCATGCCCTGATCGGCCCCAATGGCGCCGGCAAAATCCACGTTCTTCAACCTGCTGACGCATTTTCTGCCCGCTGGATGCGGAACTGCTGGAGCTGATCGGCAACCGGCTCGGCAAGGCGATGCGTCCCAAGTGCCTGCACTACGTCAGCGGGTTGCCCAAGACGCGCAACGGCAAGGGGCTGCGTCGGGTGATCCGCGCCGCCTACCTGGGGCAGGACGCCGGCGATCTGTCGTCGATGGACAACGTCAATTCGCTTGACGTCATCAGTCGCTGCCGGCTCCAGCCGGCCTGAACAGGAGCACGCACATGACCCAGACACAACGTACCGTGGTGGTCACCGGTGCCGCCCAGGGCATCGGCCTAGCGATTGCCCAAGCCTTCGCCGAGCAGGGTGATTTTATCGCCCTGTGCGATGTGAATCTGGCCGCTGCCGAGCAGGCCGCGAGTCAGCTGCCGCATGCCCGCGCCTATCAAGTCGATGTCACCAGCGAAGCGCAGATCGCCGCCTTCTTCGAGCAGCTGCTGGCCGAGCGGCCGGCGGTGGATGTGCTGGTCAACAACGCCGGCCTGCAGCACATCTCACCGGTACAGGACTTCCCGCTGGACAAGTGGAACCTGCTGCTGGCGGTGATGCTCACCGGCCCGTTCCTGATGAGCAAACACGCCCTGCCGAGCATGCTCGCGCAGCAGAGCGGGCGGATCATCAACATTGCCTCGGTGCACGGCAAGCTGGCCTCGCCGTACAAGAGCGCCTACATCTCCGCCAAGCACGGACTGATCGGCCTGACCCGCACGCTGGCACTGGAAACCGCCAACCAGGGCATCACTGCCAATGCCATCCTGCCCGGCGCGGTACGCACCTCGCTGGTGGAAAAGCAGTTGCCGCAGCTGGCGGCGCAGGACGGCATCAGCGAGGAGGAAGCGCTGCAACGCCATATCCTCGCGCGCCAGCCGTTGAAGCGCTTGCTGGAGCCGCGTGAAATCGGCGACAGCGCGGTGTTCCTCGCCTCCCATGCGTCACGCGCCATAACCGGCGAGTCGCTCAGCGTTTCCGGCGGCTGGTGAGCCATGCAACTGAGCATGCTCGCCGGCCATCGGTTCGCCGACTACGAGTGGTCTTTCGAGCCGGAACTCCTGCTGGCGCTGAGGACGGCGATCGGCATCGCGCCGAGCGCCGAAGAGGTTCCGCCGACGCTGGCGTTCAGCGCGGAAATGGACAATGGCGTGGTCGATCAGCTGTTCGCGCTGACGGAGCTTGAAGCCCACCAGTTGCTGCACGGTGAACAGCATTTTCGCTATCACCAGGCGCTGCAGCCGGGCGTCATCTATAGGGGCTGCGCGCAGCTGAGCGAAGTGGTGACCAAGCCGCGCTTCAGCCTGCAGCACAAGAACACCCGCCTGTTGGCGCCGGATGGTGCGCCGGTGTGCGACATGCTCAGCGTCTACGTTGCGCTGCCGGTACCGGGAACGCCCAGCCACGGCCCGAAGTTCGACGAGCAGGCGTTCGACGGCGCACGGGCGGTTCCGGCCATCAGCCGCGAGCAGATCTGTGCGTTTGCCGACGCTTCGGGCGACCACAACCCGGTGCATCTGGACCCGGCCGTTGCGCGCCGGGCCGGCCATCTTGATGTGTTCGCCCAAGGCATGCTCGGCATGGGGATGCTTGGCGGCTTGCTGCCCAGCATGCGGCTGCGGCGATTCGGGGTGCGTTTCATCTCGCCGATTCCCCTCGGCGACCAGCCGAGGCTGTACCAGGCCGGCAGCACGACCCAAAAACTAGTACTTACCAACGACAAGGGAGATGTCCGAATCAACGGCTACGCCGAACTCAACTAACTGCTCTTCGTAACCCAAGTGGAAAACAGACAAGCGAACGTAAAAGTTCGTCTGGCGGTGTCGCTCGTCCCTTTAAAGGCGCGGGATGCCGTGCGGTAAATGCTTCGACAATAAATAAAACAATGAGGTCACCCATGATTAACACCTTCAAAGTGCTCCCGCTGTCCATGACCATCTACACGACCTTCATGGCGCCGCAGGTCTTCGCCGAGTTCATCGACGACAGTCACCTGAGCCTGGAAGCCCGCAACTTCTATATGAACCGCGACTACCGCGACGCTGGCCTTCCCGACACGCCGCGGCACAAGGGTGAAAGTCAATCCAAGGCGGAGGATTGGTCGCAGGGATTCATCCTGCGCTTCGACTCAGGCTTCACCGAAGGCCCGGTCGGCTTCGGCGTGGACGCGATGGGCCTGCTCGGCCTCAAGCTGGACTCCGGCAGCGGTACCAGTGGCACCGGTGGCTTGCAGCGCAACCCGGTGACCGGCGAGCCGGCCGGTGAGTGGAGCTTCCTCGGCCCGACTGCCAAGATGCGGCTGGCCAAAAGCGTGCTGACCGTGGGTACCCATGAGTCGACCCTGCCGGTCGCCCATCGCAACTTTTCCCGCCTGTTTCCGCAAACCTACCAAGGCGCGCAGTTGGTCTCCAAAGACATCGACAAGCTGACGCTGACCGCCGGTCAGTTTCGCGCCACGCAACTGCGCGATTCGGCCGACTACGAAGACCTGTGGATGTTCGCGGACGGCGCCACCGGCGGCGTCGACACTGATCGCTTCAATTATGCGGGCGCCAGTTACAGCCCGTTTAGCAAATTGACCGCCACATACTATTATGCCGAACTGAAAGACAACTACTACCAGCACTACACCAACCTTCTGCACGTGCTGCCGCTGAGCGAAAAGCTGTCACTCAAATCGAATCTTATTTACTACAACAGCGGTGACAAAGGCAGGACCACGGTCGACAACCGCAACCTGGAGGCGATGTTCACCCTGGCCTATCAGGGCCATGCACTGGGTCTGGCCTATGAGGACCAGAGCGGTGACACCGGCCTGCCGTTCCTCGGCGGCGGGACCGATCCCTGGACGGTGAATACATCCAGATACCACCACTTCGTGCGAGCGGAGGAAGATTCCTGGCAATTACGCTACGACTATAACTTCGCTGCGGCCGGCATCCCCGGCCTGAACCTGGCGGCCCGCTATATGAGTGGCGACAACTTTTCCGTTGGCGGAGCCGATGCCAAGGAATGGGAGCGCGACGTGGAACTCGATTATGTCTTGCAGAGTGGCCCGCTGAAGGACCTCCACTTGACTTGGTTCAACGTTGCTTATCGCGGCAGCCACACCACCGACCTCGATGAAAACCGCCTGTTCATCAGTTACATGTTCAAGTTCTGGTGAGCGCTGAGCGGGCGCAGCATGGCGTTGCGCCCGCTGTTCGCCATTCGTTCGCGTAAATCGGTTCGCCGTTTCCTGCCGCTGAGCGTTCCCCGCCACACGGTCGAACACATTCTCGAAACTGCCGCGCGCGCCCCGAGCGGCAACAACGTGCAGCCCTGGCAGGTTCATGTGGTGACCGGCGACGCCAAGCAGGCGATGTGCTCGGACATCCTCACCGCCGCGCGCGAGCAGCCCGGGCAGCACGAGCCGGAATACCGCTATTACCCCGACGACTGGTTCGAGCCCTACCAGGGGCGTCGTCGCGAGGTGGGTCTCGATCTTTATGAAAAGCTCGGCATCGCCCGTGGCGATCTCGTCGCGCGCGAGCTGCAGAGCCTGCGCAACTACCTGTTCTTTGATGCGCCGGTCGGTCTGCTGATCAGCCTGGATCGACGTGAACCGCCCCGGGTTTCGCGGAGGCTTCATCTTTTGAGAGAATGGAGCCCTTATGAGCAAGCACCCCAAGTTTTCCCCTGAAGTCCGTGACCGGGCCATCCGTATGGTTTATGAGGTCCGGGAATCCCACGCATCGCAGTGGGCCGCCATCGAGGCAGTGGCCAGCAAGATCGGCTGCACCGCCCAGACACTGAGCAGTTGGATTCGGAAGGCAGCTGCGCCTGCGGCCCCCTCCGCCTCGGCTACTGATGCCCGCGTCAAGGAACTGGAACGTGAGGTTCGTGAGCTCAAGCGAGCTAACGAGATCCTCAAGGTCGCCAGCGCTTTTTTCGCCCAGGCGGAGCTCGACCGCCGTTTGAAGTGATCTGGCAACTGATCGACAAGCACCGGCAAAGCTTTGGAGTCGAGCCACTGTGCCGCGTGTTGCAAGTGTCTCCATCGGCTTACCGGCGCCATGCTGCACGGCTACGTGATCGCTCACGACGCTCCGCCCGAGCGATCCGTGACGAGGCACTTGCTGTACAAATTCATCGTGTCTGGCAGGAAAACTACGAGGTCTACGGGGCCAGGAAAATCTGGCGGCAGATGCATCGCGAACACCAGGTGGTTGCGCGCTGCACAGTGGAACGGTTGATGCGTGCAATGGGGCTCTGCGGTGTAACGCGTGGCAAAATGGTGAAAACCACCCAAGCCGATCCTGACAATGCCAACCCTAGGAGTCTGCGCGGCAGAAGTCACTTTCTGGCAGAATAGACCAAAATTCTTCAGCATCAGGAAGACCGATGGGAACCACCTTCCGCCCGTATTCTCCCGACCAGGAATTGCTCCTCCCCCCAAGCCTGAACGAGTGGCTGCCTGAAGGCCATCTGGCGTATTTTGTCAGCGATGTCGTCGAGGAGCTGGATTTAAGTGCGCTTTATGCCCGTTACGACGGGGACGGCCGGCGCAATTCCCCCTTCGATCCACGGATGATGCTGAAGGTTTTAATCTACGCCTACGCGACGGGCACATTTTCATCCCGCAAAATCGCCCGGAAGCTGGAAGAGGACGTGGCCTTCCGGGTACTGGCAGCAGGCAATTTTCCCAGGCATCGAACCATCTGCGATTTCCGCAAACAGCATCTGGCGGCGTTCAAGGCTGTGTTTATTCAGGTCGTCCGGATCGCCCAGGAAGCGGAACTGATCACTTTGGGGACACTTGCGATTGATGGCACCAAGGTTCGGGCCAACGCGAGCAAACACAAGGCCATGAGTTATGGCCGTATGCAGGAAGAAGAAAAACGCCTGTCCAAAGAGGTGGATGAGCTGTGCCGCCAGGCTCGTCGAACGGATGAAGAGGAAGATCAGCAGTTCGGCCCGGATCAACGCGGTGATGAACTCCCTGAAGAGCTTCAGCACCGCCAGGCAAGACTGGACAAGATCCGTGCCGCCAAGGAGAAGCTGGAAGCGGACCAGAAGGAGCGAGACAAGGCCCGAGGCCGATCCCCGGACGACGATCGTCGCTCGCCCCGTGGTGGCCGGAATTTCAAACGGGATTATGGAGTGCCGGACGACAAAGACCAGAGTAACTTCACCGATCCCCAAAGCCGGATTATGAAAACATCGGATGGGTTCCAGCAATGCTACAACGGCCAGCTGGCCGTTGATGGTGAGTTCCAGCTTATTGTTGCCAATCATCAGGGCAGTAATCCCAGTGATAACGGTTGTCTGCTGCCCTTACTGAACGACGTGAAAGACACCTTGGGCACCTATCCCCGGCAGTGTCTGGCCGATGCCGGCTACCGTAAGGAGGGTGATCTTCAGACGCTGGAGGTCAACGGCATTGATGGTTATGTGTCACTGCGGCGGGAAGGTAGGAAACCCGGAGAAATAGACGCGACCCGGTATCCGGCGACGGCGCGGATGGCGGAGAAACTGGCCACCGCCGCCGGACGATCCGTTTATGGGCAGCGCAAGCACTTGGTTGAAGCGGTCAACGGCTGGATCAAGAATGTGTTGGGGTTCCGGCAGTTCAGTCTGCGAGGTCTCAACGCGGTACAAGGTGAATGGGATCTGGTCTGCCTGTCGCTCAACCTCAGGCGAATGAGCACATTGATGAGACTGGTGTAGACAATCGAAAGGATACATGGGCGTGCAGGACGCCCACCGTAAGGCTGACATATTGGCCTTAGCCAGGCCGGCGGTGGCGGCAAACCGATATTTAGCCTGGCTGGATATCTCGGGCGGCCGCGACCATGAGCCCACACCGTTGTCAGGTGTGGTGGAAGTGCTGGCTTAAAATACTTCTGCCGCGCAGACTCCTAG
>NZ_JBXHBH010000003.1:0-2183 GCF_056896675.1 Pseudomonas sp. GW-45
GGTCGATGAAGCAGAGCTTCTGGGTGAAAGAATAGCACGCTATGGCGTTGCCCATGCAAGGACTCTAAACATGCTGGAACACCTTCGTGGCGTTCCATCAGACCCTCTCACTGTTCGGGCGGCCGCTGGCTTGGCCAGTTGCGGCAATTACCTGCACTTCCGGGAGTACTTCACGGTGGGCAAGGTCAGGCTACACAACGCGCAGTTCTGCAAGCAGCACCTTATTTGCCCTCTCTGTGCCATTCGGCGCGGGGCAAAGTCTCTTGGTGCTTATCTCACCCGCTGGGATGTCATCCGCGCAGACCATCCAGATCTGAAACCGTACCTCGTCACCCTGACCGTCAAGAACGGTGATGATCTGGCCGAACGTCAAAACCACCTAACCAAGTCGCTACGCCGGCTTCTTGATCGCCGTCGCTATTTCAATGCGGGTATTCGTGGTGCTCCGTGGACTGAGCTTTGCAAGGTTCAGGGGGCTGTTTACACGCTTGAACTGACCAACAAGGGCAAAGGTTGGCATCCACACTGTCACATGATCGCTCTCGCGCCCTCAGCGCCCTCTCAGAGCGATTTGAGCGCGGAATGGTTAGGTGTGACAGGTGATAGCATGATCGTCGATGTAAGGCCCATCACAGGCGATCCTGCCGAGGGTTTCATGGAGGTCTTCAAGTACGCCGTCAAGTTTTCTGACCTATCACTGGAAGACAACTGGAAAGCTGCTCAAGTGCTCAAGGGTAAACGCCTGTTGAACAGCTTTGGCCTGTTCCGTGGCGTCAAGGTACCCGAGTCTCTCCTGGACGAACCTTTGGACGATTTGCCGTACTGGGATCGGTTTTACCGATTCATGCAGGGCGAGTACCAATTCACGGGCGAAAGCCCGAACAGCGGCGGGCGCCCGGCGTAGTGCTCGCTGCGAAGCGTAGCCGGAAGCTGCCGTTGTAGCCTCACAAAGCCGGTAATAGAAAATACCGGCCTTTCCGTAACGTTACTTAAAACCCCTCTAATTTCTCCCCCGTCAAGGGCCGCGCTCCCGGCTCGTCTGGCTTGCCAGACGAACGGAAGCACGGGCGCAGCGAACCCTTTACGGACACCCAAAAACAAACCTTCTGGCTGGGTTGCAGGGGGCTTTTCCCCTGCATCCCTGCCAACCGGGCGACGGTTGGGGTGTGGGGCAAAGCCCCACGGTGTTAATCCAAAGCTTGCCCGTAGAGAATCTACAGGCTATCTTTGGTTTGAGACTTAAATACTCAAAACACTTTCAAATAAACCCCGGAGCTATCCAATGAGCAATCAAAAGCCATTCACTTCACCTTTCATTCGTCACATTGAGGAGCTTTACCAAATGGAGATTGAAACCGATGTTCGAGACCAGACGCAGCGTACTGTCACCTTCAATTTTCCAGCTGAAGACGCTTCCATGTTGGCTGCCATTGCAAAGCGGTTCGGCAAATCCACCGCAGCCTTTGGCGGTGAGTTATTTGCTGAGCATGTGCGTGAACTTTTCCTCGGTCTTGGGCCAGAAGATCGCACAAAACTCGCGGCTGAAGCTGACGCAGAAACCACCCGCTACTGCGAATCCAAAGGGGTCACAATTACCCACGGAGATGGTCAGAAAGGCAGTCGTGATTGGGCAACTATGGCCGATATTTGTAACCGCACCGACGAGGAGCGCAAATCATGAGCGAACCCATGTTCACCCTCTGCGGGCAAGTAGCTAATGTGTTCGTCCAGCCGGGCGGCACTTCCAAGAAAACCGGGGAGGTTTTCGACCCTCGGGACAAGGTTCAGATTCTTGGACATGTCCCCCTTCAAGGGGGCGGTACCAAGCTTGACCTGGTAACTCTGAACGTTGAGGACGCTGCCATTTTCAAGCAGTACCAGGGAAAGACTGTTCGCGTACCTGTTGGCGTTTACGCGATCGGCAAAACGGTAGGCTATTTCATCCCGCAAGGCAGCAAACCAGCGTCTTTAACCCCTTCCTCTTAGTTCTGTTTTTAAGCCCCGAAACCTACCGCATGAGCGAGTGCCCGCAGCCTGCGGCAGGTCTCGGGGCTTCTTTACTTGATACATAGAAACAAAGTGTTAGCAGCTGTATGCTGCAATCACGGGAAAAGGAGCCAACGAATGGCCAAAAAGAAAACCCCCGTAAGCGCTTCCATCTTGGCGGACGTGGCGCGTACAGG